>CAWVUN010000011.1:0-11679 GCA_963932495.1 uncultured bacterium | reverse complement strand
AAATAAAATATTAAACTTGAAAAACGAATTAACTAATATTTGCTTCCTATATCATAGCTTTGATTAGATCTACCTTACCAATGATTCCGATGAGTTTTCCGTTGTCGATAACGGGAATGGTGTGGACATCTTTTTCTGCCATCAATGTTCCAATTTCTTGAACGCTTTCATCGGGGGATACAGAAATAACTTTATTTTTATAGATATCTTCTACTTTGGATGCCGTTAGGCGTTTGACTTCAGATTCAAATGTTTTTTGACCTTCTAGAGGAATTACAGCATCAAATAGAGCAATGACGGTGGGTATATGAAGGTTTTTATTTTGCTCAATTAAATCGCCTTCGGTTACCATTCCAATAGCTTCCCCCTCATCGTTTAAGACAGGTATACCATTCACTTTGTGTTCAATGAAAAGGTTTGCTAGGGTGTTGATAGAAGCGTCTTTTTTTATTGTAACGACTTCGGCGGTCATAATGTCTTTAGCGGTGAGCATTTTTTCCCCTTTCGAAATAATTTTACGATAGAACTTGTTTATTTTAGAGCTATCTGTAACTTTAAAATTCCCAAAAGAAAATCTAAGTTTATTTTCTCATAAACTATTTGTGATTACTCGCTAAAAAAGGTGGGTATAAAAATATCAAGAAGTGTTTTCTTCTTTTTCTGCTTTGATCTGGTTGAGTTTTTCTAAAATGGGTTCAAGCATTTCCATATCGGGCGTGTTTCCCAGCTCCTCGCAAACGCCAGCATAATCGCGTAATAAAAGAATAACGGTTTTAGCGTTGGGACGAGGAGCTTCTAAAAAAACAGTCGTAATAGCCTCTAATCCGTTGCGAAAGGCGTTCCTGGCTTTGCGCAGTTCCCCATCGTTTTTACATAAGGTTCCCAATGTTCCTAAACTTATCGCGAATATGGATGTGTATTCTTTTGGATTAGCACTTCGAAGTTTTTTGTATATTTCTACAGCTTTTTGAGCAGATTCTTGGGCTGTTTTTGAATCGCCAGAGATGTTTTGCCGCAATCCGAGATTGTTTAGACTTCCCGCTAAATCAGAATCAAATTTACCTGGATGTCGTGTTGAAAGAGATTTAAATAATTGTACGGATTTTTTAGAGGCTTCCAAAGCTTCGCTGTTCTGATTATTATCCCGGTATATTTTGGCGAGTTCATATTTGATAATTGCAAGCGTTGGCTGAAACTCGTCAGGGTTCTGTTGGCAAATCCTCGTTAAGATTTCAGATCCCTTTTTATAATATTTTTCAGCCGAGTTTAAATCGTCATTTTCATAAAAATAAGAAGCTATATCTTTTAGACTCGTGGCCCAATCAAGGGTGTGTGAAAACGGATCTTTTTTCGCTAAAACTTCTAATACTTTCAGGGCTTCGATTTTTTCTTCTATAGTGAGTTCTTCAGTCATTTGATTACTAAATAAATAATTTTTTGTGGATTGGAGATTATCTATCTGCCTGTCGCAATGTCTGAAATGGTTTGTTATTTAAGACATCGAGACTGCTCAGGACTCCCGTTATGGAAGTTAAAAATATGGCTGCTATAAAGGCTATTCCAATATGCAGAGGATAGAAATGCCAAGGAGCTTTTACAAGATATTTCATGGTTCCCCACGAAAGTGCTATCGCAAGAATGGCCGCAATTGAAGCGGATATAAAACCGAGCCCGGCGTATTCATACCCTAGAATGGCAGCTACTTTAGCTCTTTTGAAGCCAAGAATTTTTAGGATAGCCGCTTCTTTTAACCGGCGGAATTTTGTAGAAGCGATGGCGCCAGAAAGAATAAAAAGTCCCGCTAAAATTGAAAAAGCGGACATGAAATTGACAAGAGCCATTAGTTTATTTACAACGTCCTCAACCTTTTCTACAATGTCTCGAGTGCTTATGGCCGTTACATTCGGTAAAGCTTCAGCTACAGCTTGCTGTAAAGGAGTTTCTTGTTTTTTAGATACGTTGACGGTTGCAACCAATGAAACGGGAGCTTCTTTCAATGCGCCTGGGGAAAATATTATGTAAAAATTAGTTCGCATGTTTCGCCAATTTACTTTACGGATGCTGGTGACGGGAGCTGTTATTTTTATTCCTTGAATATCCATCGTCATTATGGAACCAATTTTAGCTCCGAAGTTTTTAGCAGCGTCCGATTCGAGAGAAATTTGAGGCACGCTCGCTTCAGCTTCGGTCCACCATTTACCGTCTATAATTTCGTTATCTTTAGGAATTTCTCCACGGGAATAAGTTAAGACAAATTCGCGTTTGACCCATCTTTCTTTTTTTTGTGTTTTGAATTTCCAATTATCTACGTTTTTATCTCCAATTTGATAAAACCTGGACCGGATCAACGGAGTGATTGTAATTTCAGATTTAGGAGTGACAGTGGCTACTATCTTTAAGAAAGTTTTTTCTTGATCGGGTTGGATATCGATAAAAAAATAGTTTGGAGGATGAATGTTTGAGTCTTTGTTTAGCATGGTGACCATATCCAATTGGACTAGCCTGAGGGTCATGATTAACATGATGCCTATCCCCAGAGCAGCGATGATCGGACTTGCTTGGCTGTTGGGTCTATATAAGTTGGAGAGCCCAAATTTTTGTGCGGGGCTGCCTTTTCGCGAAAAACGATTCAATGCTTTTAAGAAGAGTTTTGATAGAACGTTGAAAAATAAAAAAGCAACTCCAGCAGAGGCGAAAAAGAAAACACCTTTTTTAATAGAACCTGCTTGCCATAAAATTGCGGGTATCAATGTAAAAACAAAAATAGCGCGTAATGCCCACTTTTGTTTTCGAGATCCTTTTTCTTGTGCTTCGTCGTCTCCTACATGACGGAACAATCTTAATGGGCGTGTTTGCACTGCTTTAAGAAGAGGACCGAGCACAAATAGTATTGCGACCATTAAGCCTAGAAAAAAAGCTCTTATGGCAGGAATCCACATGAACTCAATCTCGAGGTTAACGGTTAGTAATCCTTCCAATCGGGAGGGCAAAAGAAATTGAGTCGCATAACCCAATAGGACGCCAAACAACCCGCCTATGATCCCCAAAAAAATAGACTGTAGGATATAGACTTTAAAGATAGACCTTGGAGTTGCTCCCAAGCAATTTAATACGGCAATGGTATCTAGTTTTCGGGCTAAAAAAGTTCTGGATATCATGGCAACACCCATGCCACCTAATAGCAGAGCTATGATACCCACACAACTTAGGTATTCACTCATTTGTTTGATTGAAGACGTTAGCGACGATTGCGTGTTATTAAATGTTTTGGCTACTGCAGTTCTATCAGTTAATTTTTTTTCTAAAGCATCTGCGGTTTCTTTAAGCAAAGCCTCTTCTGGTAGTTTAATAGCCGTTTTGTGAGAAACGCGACTCCCTGGGCGAACCAATTTCGTTGCATTCAGTGTGTCTAAAGAGATCATGACACGTGGACCAACGCTAAAAGATCGCGTGATTCTATCTGGCTCTACGATAATTTCTCCTGCTATTAATAGAGTGGCTGAACCTAACTTAAAGGAGTCTCCGGGTTTTAAGTGGGAGCGCACTAAAAACGACTTTTCAACTAAAGCGCTTTGGTTTTGCAATAGCTCGTTCAGGGGCTTGTCAGGTTCAGTCTTAACTTTTCCATAAAACGGATAATAAGGAGGCGTTGCTGGGATTGCTTTTATTTCTACTAAGAATGAAAGAGTTTTTTGGTTGTTAGGTAACTGACTTGTGCTAGGAAATCGAGCCATTCCTTTTAATTCTTTAATAAATAACCAGTCTGATCCTTGTGGAAGGGTTCGTTTTAGAACTTCCAAATCGTCTTCTGATTGTTCCCAACTACTTTTTATTTCAATGTCTGCCGCTAGTAGGCTTTTGGCTTCTTGGAAAATAGTCTTATTCAGAATTTTTGAAAAACTATCAATTGTCATAACCGCTCCAACGCCAATAGCGAGACAAACGATGAAGAATACGAAACGTTGCCAGGCCCCTCGGCATTCGGCAAATGCAAAGGTAGCTATTTTAGAAATAGGAAATGTTTGGGGTTTCATAAGGATGAATCAACTGGAATGGCGTCTTCTACAATTCGACCGTCGTTGAAGATCAGTATACGTTCGGAAAGTTTAGCGACTTTGGGTTCGTGAGTTACCATGACAATGGTAGCTTGTTTGGTTTGATGGAGTTGGCAAATCAATTCCATTATTATATCGGTATTTTTTGAATCTAAATTTCCTGTTGGTTCGTCGGCCAGAACGATATCGGGTTCATTAACAAACGCTCTTGCAATAGAAAGCCGTTGCTGTTCTCCGCCAGATAGTTGAGAGGGGTAGTGTAATAGTCGGTCTTTAAGTCCCACTTGTTCTAATAAGTTTTCGGAGCGTTCTCTACCATTATTAGAACCGTTTAATTCTGTAGATAACTGAACATTCTCTAATGCCGTGAGAGTTGGAATTAAATGGAAGTTTTGAAATACAAAACCGAAATGGGAATTTCTTAGATGAGCTAGTTCATCTTCGTTTAATTGAGTGATATCTTGATCGTTGATATAAATGGAACCTGATGTAGGCGAGTCCAATCCAGCAATCAAACTGAGCAAAGTGGTTTTCCCACTGCCCGAGGGGCCAGTAATTGCAAGGAATTGGCCTTTTGGAACTTCTAGGTTAATACCGTTTAAAATGTCAACACGATGGCCGCCGCCTCTTAGATTTTTAGTTAATTTCTTTATTTGAATCAAAAAAACCTCGTTAAATTATCAATTATTAATAAGGATGATTAAGGGGTTATTAAGCTCTACATATTTTCTTTTAAATATGATAACGGATGCTTTGAATTGTTTGAACAATTTTGAGGTGGATTGGCAATTTATTTTGTCTCCTTGATAGAGCTCAATCCAAACAAAAATGAGAACGTTCAGGGAATTTACCTTCAATTAATTGATCTATAGTTTCTTTAACTAATTGGCGATAGAGTTTTTTATCTTGTGTTTCGTCGTGTTTAGGGTCTTCCTCTAAAGAAATCACGCCGACAGCCATATAGTTACAAAAGAATGCGCCAATAGGATTGAGTTTCTCGAGTTTTTCTCCGGAAATTCCGTTAATGATTACCATAATTCGATTGATACCACCTGGGTCGTCATAAACTTCCAATAAACCTCCATTTGGTATGGAGTTTTTTTGGCATAAGGCGATAACATTTTCAACAATTTCTAGCGTGACAGATTTATAGGGAGTTTGCATTTTAAAAAAAACTATTTTTTGAGATTTAGACTATAAGGAAATTCTTAGGCTTGGCAGTGTTTTGACGTCCAAGTTGAAAAAGATTTCTTTGTATTGATTTTGAATTAAATAGGGATCGTTTGACAATAATTGAAGACTTTGTTAAATAAACCTTACGTTAACTCTTTAATTTTGGCCTTGTTTCGAGCAAACCGTTAGGAATACAAACTATTAAGAGTACATCATAAATGTTAATAAAGATCTCAGAAGGCGACCGTTAAATAATATGAATTTTCAAGACGTAATATTGACTTTGGATCGATTCTGGGGTAACCGTGGTTGTGTTTTACATCAGCCCTATGACATTGAAGTAGGAGCTGGAACTTTTAATCCAAACACGTTTCTGCGATCACTAGGACCAGAACCTTATATGGCTGCCTATACAGAACCCTCTCGCAGGCCAACAGATGGTCGTTATGGCGAAAACCCGAATCGATTGCAACACTATTATCAATACCAGGTCATAATAAAGCCATCGCCAGAAAACGCGCAAGAACTTTACCTAGAAAGTTTGAAAGACCTAGGAGTCGATCTACTCAAACATGATATCCGGTTTGTAGAGGACGATTGGGAATCTCCAACCCTGGGAGCTTGGGGATTGGGGTGGGAAGTTTGGCTAGATGGGATGGAAGTGACTCAATTTACTTACTTTCAGCAAGTGGGAGGTATCGAGTTATTCCCAATTACTGTTGAGTTGACCTATGGTATTGAGAGGCTTTGTATGTATCTTCAGGATGTTGATAATGTCTACGACCTAAAATGGAATGATGCCGTAAAGTATGAGGACGTTCACCTGGAAAGCGAAAAGCAATTTTCCGAATACAACTTTGAAGTCGCTGACAAAGAAAAATTATTCAAGTGGTTTGACATGTACGAAGCAGAGTCTTTTGCGCTAATTGAGAAAAACCTTGTATTGCCAGCGTACGATTACGCTCTTAAATGTTCGCATACATTTAATTTGTTAGACGCGAGAGGAGCCATTAGTGTAACGGAAAGAACAGGGTTCATAGGTCGCGTTCGCAAATTATCACGACTTTGCGCTCATGCCTACGTCGAGCGACGAGAAGAGATGGGACACCCACTAATACAGTCTTAAAACTTTTTAAGACTATTAGCCCTTCTTGGCATTTTAAAATATAAGAAATTTTTCTTCCTGATGTTGTTTCTTCCTATTGCTTTCTTTAGTAGAACCAATTTTTTATAATTTAAACTGTTTGCTAAATAAAGAGTTTTTTCGTTTAGTGTTTTTTGTTTATAATTCCATAATTTTTTTAAATTATGAGCTTGTTTTTAAGCTTATATAAAACAGTTAGATAGAGATTGGTCCGTAAAGCTTATGGCAGAATTTTTTTTAGAAATTGGGGCGGAAGAAATACCGGCTGGGTATATCAAAATCGGTTATGAATATTTAGAAAAAGAACTTCTTACTTTTCTGGATAAAAAATCGATACCGAAAGGGGAAGCAAGCTCATTTGGAACTTCTCGAAGATTAGTCCTCTCTATTGCCGATATCGCTATCAAACAAGAAGATGTGCTGGAAAAACACCTGGGTCCAAATGTGAAGAATGCTTACGATGCGGATGGCAATCCAACAAAAGCGGCAATTGGATTTGCTCGAGGGAAGGGCATTGATGTTGGCGATTTGATGCGCGAAGAAACTCCAAAAGGAGAGGTTATTTGCGCTAAAGTCGAAAAGAAGGGTGAACCAACTGTAGACTTATTGAATGGTCTTCTTCCCAGTCTGATTTCTGCGATTCCGTTTCCTAAGAAAATGAAATGGGGTAACAAAAAGCTAGATTTTGCACGGCCCGTTTTATGGATTGTGGCGGTGTTCGATGGACAAATAATGGGTTTTGAATGGAACGGAATGAACTGCCAAGATAAATCATTTGGGCATCGATTTTTAAAACCAGAGCCATTTGTTTGCGGCAACTTAAAAGAGTTTCTCCAAGAATGCGAAGCTAGATATATTGTGCCCGATTGGGAAAAGAGAAAACGAATAATATGGGATGGAGCGAACCGATTGGCTGGCGAAGTAGGAGGTCTAATAATCGAAGATAAAAGTTTACTAGAAGAAGTAGCGGGTTTGGTTGAATTTCCGACTCCTCTAAGGTGCGAATTCGAAGAGAAATTTTTAGAACTTCCAAAAGAACTTTTGGAAGTTACGATGAAAAAGAATCAAAGGTATTTTCCTGTATCTTCTCCCGACCATGAAGCGACGCCTTATTTTATTGCGATCAGTAATATGAATCCGGAAGCGGGCGACCAAATTAAACGGGGTAACGAACGAGTTTTACGCGCTAGGTTAGAAGATGCTCAATTTTTTTTCGAAGAAGATAAGAAACATAAACTGGAAGATTTTATCGAACCGCTTAAAGGGATCGTTTTCCAGAAAAAGTTAGGCACGGTTTACGAAAAAGTAGAGCGCACTATCAATTTAAGCGGAAAAATTGCGAAAGAAGTCTCTCCAGAAAGCGAAGCCAATGCGATCCGCGCAGCCAAGCTTTGTAAAGCAGATTTAAACACTCTAATGGTTTTTGAGTTTCCGGAAATGCAAGGAATTGCGGGTGGATATTATTCCATCCACAGCGGTGAAGATGAAGCGGTTTCAATTGGGATCAAAGAGCATTATCAACCTGCGTTTTCAGGCGATGATTCCCCTTCTACAAATGTCGGAGCGGTGGTAGCTATTGCCGACAAGCTAGATACTATTGTGGGATGCATTAGCGTAGGTCTCATCCCATCAGGTTCGGAAGACCCCTATGCGTTGAGAAGGCATTCATTGGGGATCATACAAATTATTTTAGATAAGAATTGGCAGGTTTCATTAAACGACTGGATAAGTGCCGCAATAAATAACCTAAGCGAAAAAGCAACTTTGCCGCGCGAAGAAATTGAAAAACATATTGAAGATTTATTTGCGCAAAGGTTCCGCAGTATGTTGCGAGGCCAAGATCATCCTTACGATGTAATAGATGCCGTTTTATCTGTTAGCGTGGACTCTCCTACAGACGTTGGTAAAAAAGTAGAAGCACTTTCTGAATTGAAAGAGCTTCCTTATTTTGAACCGTTAGCAGTGGCGTTTAAGCGGGTTGTTAGCATTCTCACCCCAGAAGCGGAAGGAGAAGTCGATCCCACTGTTTTTAATAGCGAGCAGGAAAAAGATTTATACGATACCTATTTGAGTATTCGCAAGCCGGTCGATAATAGCATTCGCGATAAGGATTTTCGCTCCGCATTAAAGAGCATTGTGCAGATCAAAGAATCCGTCGATGCCTTTTTCGAAAATGTCATGGTAATGGACAAAGACGAAAAGGTGAAGGTAAACAGGTTACGACTATTAAAACAAATTTCTCTCCTTTTTTCAGATATTGCTGACTTTTCTAAATTGGTAGTGAAGAAAAGTTAAAGCGATGTTGGTTTTATAGCCTGATTCCCTTTCCGAAAAGTTCTAATCCCAAAAATTAAGTTGTTTGGGTTGTATTGGTTTAAACTTTTTTGGAGATTCAGAGCCTCTACGCATTTTATGTTAAAAGATTTGGCACTTGCGGTCAGGTTTATCTAAAAGTAAAATATTATTCTAAGTTAAAAACCTATCTAGGCGTCATCCTTGGGGAGCCCAAAGGGAGACGAAGGATCTAGGTATTACCATTCACTAAGACTTATCGGTAAAGTAAATGGCAGCAAAATACGTCTATTTTTTTGGCGGAGATAAAACCGAAGGCAATGCGGGTTTAAAAAACTTGCTTTGGGATAAGGGGGCTAATTTAGCCGAAATGGCAAATTTTGGAATACCTATCCCACCTGGTTTTACAATCTCGTCCGAGGCTTGTACGTCTTATTTAAAAAATAAAAGAAAGCTTCCCTCTGAACTTTGGGAAGAAATTTTAAATAATATAAAGACGCTTGAAGAAGTCGCCGAAAAAAAGTTAGGAGATAAAGAAAACCCCTTGTTAGTCTCGATCAGATCAGGTTTAAAAAACTTTGCTCCAGGTTTAGAGAACGTCATTCTCAACTTGGGTATGAATGAAGGAGCACTGGTGGGGTTATCTAAAAACATTGGCGATGAAAGTTTTGTTTTAGATTGTTATCGTCGCTTTCTATCGACGTTCGGTACCTCAGTTTTAAACATAGATCGAGAAGTTTTCGAAACGTTGGCTCAAAAAAAGAAGAAGCAAGTTGGCAAGAACTCTACCGAAGATTTCTCCCTAGAAGATAGCCGCGTTTTAGTCGATAAATTTAAGGCCGCTTTAAAGAAAAACTCTCAGGTTGAAATTCCGAAAGACCCTCTCAAACAAGTGCGGGCTGGTATTGCGGCTTTTTTTGATTCTTGGGATTCCGGCGCAGTAAGAAATTACAAGCGAGCAAAAGAAGTCCCTGAAGAAATGGGGATGGCAATCACTGTGCAAGCGATGGTTTTTGGCAATTTAGGAAAAGCTTCTGGGTGCGGCAACGCTTTTAGCAGGAATCCGGAATCGGGACAAAAGCAAGTGTTTGGAGAGTTTTTTACTCAGTGCCAGAGGGACGAGTTTGTTTCAGATAATCGAAACTCTGAGTCCATTACGTTATCGGAAGAAAAGCTGCCCGAAATCTATTCGGCGCTTTCTGAGGTGTGTCAAAAGTTGGAGCGCCGTTATGAAGACGTCCAAAGAATAGACTTTACCGTAGAGAATAATCAGCTTTATATTTTGCAGACTCAACCGGCTCAAAGAACGCCGATCTCTGCTATTAAAATTGCTTTCGATATGGTGCGAGAAGGATTGGTTGGGAAACAAAACGCTCTCATGCGTATCCCGGCAGATCAATTGGATTTAATTTTTCATCCAATGGTCGATTCTACATCCAACTATAAAACGTTGGCGAAAGGTTTGGGCACTTCTCCTGGTGCCGCTGCGGGCAAGGCTATATTTACTCCAAAAAGAGCGATAGAGCTAGCCGAGAAAAAAGAGAGAGTTATTTTGATTCGCAATGGAATTTCTCCAGAAGACATTCAGGCGATGGAATTTGCTCAGGGTATTTTGACGGTGAAAGGGGGCATGAGTTCCCATGCGGGAGTTGTGGCCAAGGCTATGGGTAAGCCCTACGTTTCTGGTTGTAGTGCATTAGAGATAGACGAAAAGAAGAAGTGTTGTGTTATTGGAGGGGTTCGGATTAAGGAGTTGGATGAAATTACTTTAGACGGCTCTTCCGGTTCAGTTTTAAAAGGGACTGTTAAGACTATTCAACCGAAGCTGAGCGCGGCGTTTACCCATATTATGAAGTGGGCTGATGAATTACGGACATTAAAAGTTAGAGCGAATGTAGATACGCCTCATGACGCTCTGGTGGCGCGTGATTTTGGAGCTCAAGGGATTGGTTTGTGCCGGACCGAACGCATGTTTTTTCAAGAGAGCCGGATTTTACATGTTCGCGCAATGATTTTGGCTTCTGATGAAAAAGTGAGAGAAGAAGCTTTAAAAAACTTATTGCCTATACAACGTGGAGATTTTACGGAAATTTTTCGAGCGATGGAGGGGTTGCCGGTTAATATTCGGCTATTGGATTTGCCGCTCCATGAGTTTCTACCGACGAAACAATCTGAAATAAAAAATCTTGCCAAGGAATTAAAGCTATCGCCAAAGACCTTAAATTTTAAAATCGATTCCTTGAAAGAATTGAACCCGATGTTAGGGCATCGGGGTTGTCGGTTGGGGATTACCTATCCTGAGATATATCAAATGCAAGTGCGAGCTATTTTTGAAGCGGCGTGCAAATTAGTTAAAAAAGGATCTAAGATTCTTCCTGAAATAATGATCCCTTTTGTGGGACATGTTAACGAGTTTCGGCAAGCGCGGAGGCTTTTAGACCAAGTTGCCGAAGAGGTTATCCAAAAGAGCGGATTTAAATTGAAATATAAAGTAGGCGCTATGATAGAATTGCCACGTGCCGCGTTGACAGCGGACGAGATAGCGCGCGATGCAGACTTTTTATCTTTTGGTACAAATGACCTAACCCAAACCTTATACGGGCTTTGCAGGGACGATGCTTGGAGCTTTTTGGAATATTATCTGGAAAAAGGAATTTTTCAAGCGGACCCGTTTGTAAAAATGGACCGAAAGGGACTTGGGAAATTGATCGAAATCGCAGTTGAAAAAGGAAAAAGTACTAACCCAAATATACAATTGGGGGTTTGTGGTGGGCATGCGGGCGATCCAGATTCGATCGATTTTTTCTGCCAAATGGGCTTGGATTATGTGAGCTGCCCTCCTTTTCAGGTACCTGCTTCTAGATTGGCCGCGGCGCAAGCGGCCATTGGAGAAATTCCTTCCGTTCTTCAATAAATAATTAAATTTATAAGGTTAAATTTTTGCCGAGATGGACTTTAAAAAAACTCTTAATTTTGGCTGGGAACTTTTAGCGGAGCCATTAGGATATCTGTTGG
>CAWVUN010000010.1:0-11797 GCA_963932495.1 uncultured bacterium | reverse complement strand
CGTCTTCGTTCACTAAAATATTCTGAATTATGTTTTGGGAGACGAGGTTACATTTAAGAGCCGCGTTTCCAAAGACGAAAGTCCCACCCGCAGTCGTAACGTTGCCCACATTATTGGAGTAGACGGTGTTCTCCAAAGCTATTGATCCTGAACCGACAATGATCCCAGAGCTTTCATTTAAATAACAGGTATTACCTTGTAGCTATTCCCGAAACAGTACCCGGCCCCGTTTTACTGTGTGACTTGTTAGAGAGAATTGTTGAACCGCCTTCAATTGCACTGCCATGGGCTTAGCAGCGGGGAAAACTTGTGGGAGGGAATCTTAAGTATGGAGATGTTGATGGGAGGAGGAAGAAAATTTACTTCTGGGGCAGTAAATATGCGGTAGGTTTAAGCCGTATGCGCGATTCATGAATTTTTATGAGATATTAGTTTTTTATAATTGTATCAAATCACTTATTGCATGAAAAAAATGGTAGGGCATATGTGCTGTGTCTATAAGGTCTACGGAGTATATTTATGTGCCCGGCATCTATTTGATAGGAATGACTTCTTGGAGAATATCATTTTTAAAACGATTAATTGATATCAATTTACCATTTGGATCAAACTGTTTTGCCAAACCATTTAATTTGTCGTTTGAATAAGGGAGTGTCGCTTTTCCTCCTGATGCATTAAATTTTTTTGATATTCCTTCTCGTTTCCCATTAATGTAATTCCATTCAACTATTAGACGACCTTGGGGATCAAAGTTGTAAGAAGACCCATGCAGTTTGTTGTCTTTATAATAAAAAATATTTTTTATGCCTCCTTCTTCATAAAATAAAATAGCAGGGCTTTTGATTATTTTTGATTTGACATTTTGGATCGATCTAATATTTAAGTTTGAATAGTAATTTTTGACTAGACCATTAGTTTTGTTTCTATAATAAGTCCGTTCCATCTCTAAGAAGCCTTTAGCAGAATAAAATTCTGCGGGACCGTGTTCGTAACCCATTACATAAGTAATGTTTGATTTGAGTTTTCCATTTTCGTGATATTCCTTCCATAAACCATCTATTTTTCCTAAGCACCATTCAATTTTACATTCTGTTTTTAGGATGAAATCTTCTTTTAGGTTTCCAGACTCGTAATAATTTTTTACCGGTCCTTCTGCGTGGTTATTTTTAAAATATTTTTCTTCTTTTCTATTGCCGTTTGGATAAAAGGTCCTTCTAAGTCCATTTAATTGACCCTTTGCATAAAATCCTTTATGCATTAAATCACCTGTATCATAAAATCTTTTCGCGTCGCCCTCAAGAATTCCATTTAAAAAGCTGCCGGCAAAATTTAGTTGACCGTTTGGATGATAAGTCGACGTTTTAATTGGCAAGCCATTCGAATAATCAATAGTCGCTTTAATACTTTCACCAGGGTAAAACAATTTTGTTTCTCCTTCTAATTTGCCATCCTTATAGCTCCACATCGATGATAATTTTCCGTTTTTGTCTCGCTTAAGTATACGGTCTTGTGGTCCTTTCGTTTTTCTATCGAATATTTCGTATGAAAAGATATTATTTTTTAAGTCGATTAAGAACTGATTCACTCTATCAGTCTTGTATTCATTTAAGAGAGGAGAAAATGTTTTTACCATTATTTTTTGCTCTTTGGGATAAAACTTAAGTAAGCGTAAAAAACCATTCCCACCGTTTTCACCAAATTGGTAATTGCTTCCTATTTGAAAAACAGAATTCCCATTGTTTCCTTTACTAATTAATTTCCCTGGTCCTTTCACATGACCACTGAAAACAAATTTGATATTTGAGTGTTTTTTTACAAATTTTTCCCAGACGTTTTCTCCATACGGAGTAACCAAAGTGTCATTTGTTTCAACATATTCGTGGGTTAAAACAATGACCTGTTTGTCAGGGTATTGAGCGGTAATTTGGTTAGCCCATGCTAATATTTCATCATTTGGGCGATGCTCTAAAGTGATAATCATATATTGAGTTTCGCCAAATTCAAAAAAATGAAAACTATTTTCTATCCCTTCGTTTTTAAATATACCCCCAAACGATGGCATCTTCTTATAAAGGCTTGGAGGGAATATTTTATGAAATAATTTGCGATTGTTGGGTCTGTTCGAACGATGAGGGCGGGGAAAATTTGTCCATAATATGTCATGATTACCTATCGTAACTATATAGGGGACGACTTCATCAAGATATCCCAAGCTTTCTTTAGCATTTTTTAGCTGCTTTTCTGTGCTGTATTCAACAATATCGCCTACGTGCAGTGTCAGCACTATGTTCAGGTCGTTAACATGGCTTGCAATCCATTGAGTTTGGATGTCAAATATATGCCTTCTCGATCCATCCACCAGCTCATTGTAATATTGAGTGTCGGGCAATAGAACTATGGTGAATGGCGTTTGACGGGAAATATTTTTTTGTTTGGAAAAAACAGGCGATGGACCAATTAGGCTTCCCAAAAATAATGTTACGAGTAGTAAGAAAAAAAGAGTAGGCCTTACTAGGATGATAAATGATTGCATTTTAATTTTTTCAACATGTTGGAATATTGGTGTTATAACGCAGTGAACAATTGCCTGGATAATTTGTTTTAAGTAATAAAAATTGTTATTTTGTATTTTAAAGTGAAGTCATTGGGCTGGCAATGTATTTGTTGGCTGTAGAACAGAGTAAATACTTTTAGTAGATTAAATGAAACTTCTACAACTCTTGGTGTTTTCGAGGAGACCTTATGGAAGAAGTGCTTGAAAGTTGCTGTAAGTAAGAATATTGAATTGTTTGAGATACTCTAAACTTGATAGCGCAATAATTTTCAGAATTTTCATTAGTTTTTAGAGAGTGTATGCAATTATTTCTCTCCTACTTACATGATTTTTTTTGGCAATTTTTTGCTGTTGGTTGGATTTGTGTCAGGTTTTTTATGCAGAAGAATCTGTAAGAATGAGCAGTAACGCTTACCTTGATGTAGATAGATATTTTTTCTTTTAGTTTAGAAGTCAACATTATTGCTGCCATCGCCAGTTCCGGTTGGTAATGCAGGACCAGAATATGCTCCAGAAATTTTGCCTCTTTAAAACGGTCTTATTCGTAGCAGCTTTTTAACGTTGCTAATGCATTATATTATAAAGACTTATAAAACGGGTCGAAAAAAGCTGAATTGTGGTGTATAAATATATTTTTCTAATCCCTACTCATTAAAAGAAGCGATTTATGTCTGAACAATTCGATTTATTTGCCGAACCCAGTCCTGAAGTTAAAAAAAAGTCTAAGCCTCAACCGAAACTTGAGCCAAGGCCTGAGCCAAAGCCCGAACCTGTAAAGACAGAGAAAAGGGTTGTTTATTTTGATTTGGAAACCCAAAAGAGCGCCGATGATGTTGGCGGTTGGGGAAACAGTCATCTAATGAAGATCTCTGTCGGTGTGATTTGGGATAATTTGGAAGAAAAATATATTTCATATCGGGAAAAGGATGCCAAGATATTGGTGGAAAAGCTAAAATCTGCCGACCTCGTTGTAGGGTTTAACGTGATTGGGTTCGATTACTCCGTTTTACAACCTTATTCAGAATTTGACCTCACTGAAATCAATACCTTTGACATGTTAGTAGACGTCAAAAAGCGGTTGGGGTTTCGTTTGAGTCTTAATCATCTTGCACAAGAAAGTTTTGGAGTCGAGAAAAGCGCGGATGGATTGTTAGCTCTTGAATGGTACAAACAAGGGAAAATGGATCTTATCGAAGAATATTGTATTAAGGATGTTGAAATCACTCGCGACCTCTTCCTCTTTGGGAAAGATAACGGTTACGTGAAATACAAAAGTAAAGGAAAGGGCGTTCAAGAACTGAAAGTAGATTGGAAAGTTTAGTTTTTATCGGTAAGTTGAGTTTGATTTGTCGTTAATCCTCCCACGCATGACCACTAAGATTGTTTTGATTCGCTATCTATCGTCTAACTCATAAAGGGTGCTTAGAGACTACAGGTTTTGTTAAAAGTATAGGTGTAAACATGTTATAATTCGGCCATTAAAAAAGCTAAGCGATTTATCCATTCGAAATCAAAGATTAAGATATTTAAAAGGAGTAATTTGTGGATACTAAAGCTGTTCTGCGATGGCTGGAAGGGGTTCCATTCTTCGAGAATTTCAAAGAAAAAGAATTAGAAGAGTTAGCGTCCAAGCAAAGCCTTTTTTTTAAGTATGAAGATAATCAGCGGATAATCGAAGAAGGCGATACAGATCAAGTTCTTTATATTATATTAAGGGGTTCGGTTTTAATTACTAAAACGATGCCGGATAAGGAAGTCACGCTTACCAAACTAAATGCGGGAGCAGTTTTTGGAGAAATGTCCTTGCTGAGAAAAGGAAAGCGAACTTCTAGTGCCTTCTCGGAGAACTCTAGTATCCTTATGGGGATGAATCCTGACACTTTAGAAGGGATGGATTTCAAACTGCAGGTTAAATTTAAAGATCAACTTCTTAAGTTGGTTCTCAAACGGTTTGAAACGGTCAATAACAAATATACTGCACTTCTAAACCGGTAGGTTCTATATGCGTGCGCCAGTCTTTTTTAGGTTTTCATATTCTGCTGTGGTTGCTTCGTCGGGTAGGTTAATGGTTAACTGAGTTGATGAAATTGTGAAGCCGTTTGCATTACAAATCAGAACCAACACTTAGTTTATCTCTCCTTTAAATTGGTAATACTCTCCTGCTAGTCTGCAATTGATTCTCACAATAATAATGTTGTTTAGCCGGAAGTAAAAAATCACATAATTACTACCTAAGAGCTACCCAATTTTCTTAAGTAGTTTAGGGCAGTTACATTATTAGGATCAAACTCAAGCCCTTTTTTGAAAGTGGAAATGGCGAGGTCTTTATTACCAAGATTTAGGTAGGATAGGGCGGTGTACCAATATGCCTTCGGTTGGTCATCTTTCAGTGACAGGGATTTCTCATAAGACGAGATAGCTTTTTGAAAACTTTTTCTCATGAAGTAAACATTTGCTAGGTTTATATGATAGTTGGGGCTATCAGGTTTGAGCTGAGTGGCCTCATAAAAATAATTTTCAGCTTCTTGATGGTTTTTCAACCCAAGATGACTTAATCCAATCCAATAGTAAAACTTATGTTTTTTCTCTCTGATAGGGAATGAATAACTTTCAAAAGTATGAATAGCTTCCTTAAACTTTTTATTTTTAACATAAGTTTCAATTTCTAAGTTCAATTTATAAATTGCATATAAATTCCGATAAGCTTTATTTGTACGGGTTTTTGATTTTCCTTTAGCGGCTATTTTCATATGTTTGAAAGCTTCGTCAAAATTTCTAACGCTGTAATAAGCTATTCCTAGCTGTAAATGAATTTCTATTTGGTCATTATTATACTTAAGGAATTTTAGATAGCCACTAATTGCTTTTTCGGGGTTGCCAGAATTTTTATTTACGTTAGCGTCTAATAAATCGCGATAACCTTTCACTTTTTTGTAGTTTGCATTTGCGTTTTTAATAGCTTTTACGGCACGGTAACTTTCTATTGGAATAGGGGAAACTTTGTTTTCAGGTATTGGGATTAAACGGTTGGCGACTAAATAATTATAAGTGAGCAATGCCGCAAGATAATGGCCTCCTGGAGCCCAGTGATTATCGTCGTAAAGATAGGTTGGAGTGGAGTGATTTTTTTGAAATCGGATGAATCCCTTGCTTAATGGGTAAGAAAAGACCGGATCTTGATTTTTAAATTGAGGTAAGTAATTGGTGTCTTCAGTAAAACTCATCACGTCGGCAAATACTGGAATTTCTATTAACAGAGTTTTACCTTGCCATTGTGAAACTAATTTGACAATTTCATTTATTACGGCGTATCCCATTCCAAAATGCGTTGCATTTTCAACTTTGCTTTTCCGATAAGAGATATTAGATGGACTTAAATATGGTAAGGTAGAGTGATTTTTTGCATCGAAAAGCTTGAACTCTTGGGAACCCAAAACGAGTGAGATTTCTTTATAATCTTCCCAGTTTATCGAATTTAGATAATAATAGAATTTGTTTTTAAAGTCTGAATCTAGGGTTTTTTTTGAAGATAGATAGGCATTCATATGAGTTTTGATTCGAAAATAAAAACGCGAAGACCCTAGAATAAATTCGTAAAAAGGTAGTTTGTTGATTTGTCCCATCAGCCATGAGAGGTAATAAGTCCCATGTGGCGATATGCTCATTCCTTCCAGAAAAATTTTTAATTTTTGATCAGTTATTTTTTCTTCTCTTATATTGGCGATTTGGATTTGTGAACCCATTCCAGAATTCATTTCCCATTCTCCTCTTCCTATGATGACAAGATCAGGAGAAAATTTGTATCCTTCGTTTTTTAAGTAAAGATAATGTCGTGTCGGTTTGTACTGACCGTAAGCACCGGCATTTAATACTTCAAAACGAATCCCTAAATTCAAATCGTTTAATAAACGTTCAAGATGAGATGTCCATGTTTCATCATTTTTAACTCCCATACCCAAAGTTACCGAGTCCCCAAGAGCCAAAATTCGAAACGTATTTTCTTTTTTTGTGTAAGGAGTTTCTTTAATGCTCCTTATATGATTCCTATTGGATTTTATATTTGACGATCTAGAATCTATATTGGATGGAGTTAGATTCACTCCATATTTTTGTTCCAATAAGACGGCTGAAGGTTGAAAACCTTGAGGATTAAAAAGTTTTAGGCTGCCTTCAAAAAGAATAACTGCCGCTATAAAAGTAAAAATAAATGTAGAAAGATGTTTGATTACTGAAGGTGCCATCAGTGGACAGTAGTTTTAAGGGGTGGGAATAGATGGAATCAAGCTATTAGCTTCAAATATATCATAAAATAGAATGGGTTTTGTGGACGCTCAAGAGGAGTGTTTGAATTCAGTGACGATGATGTTTCTAATTAAATGTTCCACTTTGAAAGTTTACTATATTTTTACTCACGTGTTTACTTTTTGTTGCTTGAAATCGTTTGATTGCGCGCAGGGTGGCAATAGATGTGTTTTTGTTTGAGGCTGTTTGCGATAGCGCTTTGGCGTATTCCGGCCAAGAGATGAAGTTAAAAATTCCATTTTGATAAAAGTTCAACGTTTCATAAATAGCTTGTTCAGCAGTGGGGCCACGAACTTTCAATGATTCTGAAAAAATATACCGGTCGGTTGCTTTTGGATCTCGGAAATTGTCTTCATGTGTGATTTTTAAAAAACCTTTTCCTTTACCTGTCGTTAGCAGTTTTAATACAAAAGTTTTCTGATATTTTTGAGGATTGCGTGTGCGAGGGAGGGCGTTTAATGAATAATCCCAAGTGTTTTCAATCCAATTTTTTTTGTCCTTTTTAGTCGTAATGAAATATAGAGGGTTGCCTTCTTTACGGAAAAATTTTGTTTCTCTTTTTTGGATGTCTCCTGAGTTATTCCAATGGATTTCTCTGCTAAACAATGTTTGTTGGGTTTGCGAATCTACCTTGATTTTTTTTAACTTGGTTCCTTCAGCGAGTTTACTCAAAAAAACTATTTGGTTGTCGTTGGAAAATTTGCGAGATTCATTTGGTTTTATTTTTAGGACCTCCTGATCTATTTTTTGGAGAAAACTTTTTTGCTCCACTAATTCTCTTAAAGTCACACCTTTATGAAAGTGAGAAAGATTTTTATAATCTTTTAAATAGCGAAGTTTATTGAATAATGTTTCGGCGACAATCTCATGTCCCTTTTCATTAAGGTGTCTGTCATAAGGGTTTACAATGAGGGAATCTGTTTTCATGCCATTAAATGCTTCTTGGAAATAATCGACACACAGAAAGGGACGTGATTTACAATATTGGGCGAACTTCTCGCTATAAATAAAAGGGTGACTTTTTTCAAGTTGATATACTGCAGGGAAAATTGTCAATAAAAAATGTATATTTTTGACTGCTAAGGAACCATAAATGGTATCGATAAAAATCTTTTCAATATCCCAGGACCGAGAATTATAAAGATAGTTTAAAAGCTCGGCCCCCGTTTTTTCTAAGCCGAAAAATTGTTTTAGATTTTTTGTTTGAAAGTAGAGCCCTTGATACAATTTGAACTTAGCAAACGGGCTATTGGTTGAAATCCCTCCTAATGGGTTGAGGTAATCGCTCTCACCGGTGTGCTTATTGTCATATAGCGTTGGCATGTCGTTTTGATAGAAACCCAATATCACGAGATCTGGGTTTAAAGAGAATCCTTTTTTATATAAAAGGTATAACTGACCGTCGGTGTTGCCCCCATTATGAGCGGTTAAGCTCATAACTTCGAATTTCTTGTCAGGTAATCCTTTATTTAAACTTTTTTCTAGAAGCTTATGGTATACGTTTTCAATATTATCAATGCTGTGACCATAAGTAAAAGAGTCTCCTAAGATAACAATTCGAAATATTCCTTCTGGTTTTTCTTTCGAATATTCTTTGTCGCGAAAACCCAGTTGATTATATTTTCTTGTTGCATTCCATTCTTTAGTCACTACTGTTTTTTGAGACCAGAGGAATTGTAAATAGCCTTCCAGTGATAGAGCTGAAATTAAAAGGGCGATTGATACAAATAAAATACGTTTTAAGAATGTTTTTATCAAGTGATTGCCATGGGGTAATTATTGAATAAAACGCTGATTAATATTATTCAGGACTTAATTAAACTTTTAACATTCACCCCTTTTCTAGTCAATGAATACTTGGGATATAAATTACCTACTGATTGTGTATATTATTAGATTTTTTGAGGTTCAGAGGTATATTGCAATGTGCTTCTTTTCCTGTTTTAATATCGACGTAGTGTCTAAAATGATATGCCTAAATGAGATATGAAAATAACCTCACAACTTCCTTCTAAAAGAATCGAACGCCAATCCCAAAACGTTTTAGTAGTATAGCTTTAAAATTTCATGAGTAAAGCTGGGCAACCCGTTAGTAGGAGAATAGAATGACGAATATTGAACGAATATTGCAATGCATTTACCCCGCAATAGATGAAGTTAACGAATTGCTTTCTGATCAAGAGATCTTGGAGAAATCGTTAGATACTATTTTGTTTGGTGAATTGTCTTCGTTGAACTCATTGGATTTCCTCAACTTGCTGATGGCTGTTGAAGAAAACCTGGAAGAAGAGTTTAGCGTTCCAGTAACCATCACCGATGAGAAAGCTGTTTCTGTAGAAAATAGTCCTTTCAAGACAGTCCAAAGTTTAGCGAACTATATAGAAAGTATAATAAACGAGCCTTCTGATGATTGAAGGACAGGTGGCATTGATTACTGGAACTAGGAAAGGGGTTGGTAAATTCCTGGCCGAACGATACTCTGATAGAGGAATGCAAGTGATAGGTTGTAGTCGGGGTGATTCGGAGTATAAGAATAACAATTATCATCATTTTAGCTTGGATGTCGCCGATGAAAAAGCCGTAAAAGCTATGTTCTTTGAAATTAAGAAATCTTTTGGTCGTTTAGATGTATTAGTCAATAATGCTGGGATCGCTTCTATGAATTTTGCCCAGCTCACCCCTATGGATACGGTTCGCAAAATTTACGAAACGAATGTGATGGGGCCATTTTTATTTTGTCGCGAAGCGGCAAGACTGATGAAAAAAAATCGATTTGGCCGGATCGTGAATATGGCGACGGTTGCGGTTCCTTTTAAATTGGAAGGGGAATCTATTTATGCCTCGTCAAAGGCGGCGCTTTTGTGTTTAACGGAGATTTTAGCTAGAGAATTTGCGGATATTGGGGTTACCGTTAATGCGGTGGGACCCACTCCGATTAAAACTGATTTGATCCGTAGTGTTTCTAAAGAAAAAATAGACGTGTTGATTCAACGACAGGCTATTAAACGAATAGGAGAGTTCGAAGACGTAGCTAACGTGATTGATTTTTTTATTCAACCTGAAAGTGACTTTGTGACAGGGCAGACTATTTACCTTGGCGGCGCGTAATGTTTATTGAATTTTTGATGGAAACGTTTGAACAGAACTCAGACAAAGAAGCCATCGTTTGGAACGATCAAGTTTATCATTATGGATGGTTCTTAGCGCGCGTTCGCTACTGGCAAAAACAACTCGCAGATAAAGATATCAAACCCGGTATAGTGGCGGTTTTAGAAGCCGATTTTTCTCCCAATTCTATGGCGTTGTTTTTAGTGCTGGTCGATTTTTCCTGCATTTTAGTGCCGCTTACGAGTTCAGTAGAAGCCAGAAAAAATGATTTTATTAGAATTGCCCAAGGGCAAATATCTATTGTTGTTGATGCCAATGACGAAGTGCAAGTAGAGTCTTTGCCGTATTCCGGCGAACATGAATATTTTGACCATTTAAGAAAACTCAACCATCCCGGACTTGTATTATTTTCCTCTGGTTCGACGGGAGAAAGCAAAGCTTCTGTAAATGATTTTTTCGATTTGCTCGAGAAATTTAAGACGCCGAAGCGAAGTATGAGAACGATTTCATTTCTACTTTTTGACCATATCGGGGGTGTGAATACGATGTTATATACCCTGTCCAATGCCGGTTGCATCGTAGCTTTAACAGGGCGCACTCCAGATATTGTTTTATCTGCCGTTGAAAACTATCAAGTGCAGTTATTGCCGACATCTCCCACTTTTTTAAACTTGTTCATTTTGAGCGAAGCTTATAAACGACATAACCTTGAATCCCTTGAAACCATTACTTATGGAACAGAGCCCATGCCGCAAAGCACGTTGACTCGTCTTCATAATTTATTTCCTAATATTCGTTTTCAACAAACTTATGGGTTGTCAGAAGTGGGAATTCTTCGGTCGAAATCCAAGAGTTCAGGTTCTCTATGGGTAAAAGTTGGTGGCGAAGGGTTTGAAACTCGGGTGATAGAAGGCATATTACACATTAAGGCTAGATCAGCCATGTTGGGATATCTTAATGCCCCAAGCCCTTTCACGGAAGACGGATGGTTTAATACCCAAGACTCTGTGGAAGTAGATGGTCAATTTCTCAAAATTTTAGGAAGAAAATCGGAGATCATCAATGTTGGTGGAGAAAAAGTTTATCCCACTGAAGTGGAGAGCGTTGTGCACGAATTAGAAAATGTGATGGAAGCGACAGCCTATGGAAGAAAGAACGCCATTACGGGAAATGTTGTCGCAGTAAAGGTGCGCCTCATTAAGGATGAAGACCCAAAACAGTTTAGTTTGCGTTTAAAAAAATATTGCCGAGGACGAATGGAGTCCTTCAAAGTTCCCGTAAAAGTTGAAATTGTCCACGAAAATCAATTTAGCCAGCGTTTTAAAAAGAAAAGAATTTAGGGGGAATAGTCTGTCCAAAATCGTTAAATTTGTTTTGTGGTACTTCTGAAAATGGGTTTAGCTACGAGTTGATCATATGAAATAGGGGGTTGCAAGTTGCCGCAAGTAAAAAATATTGAATTATTACAGAGACCCTTAAAAGACAAATTAGTTTTCTTAATTAAAATAGATTCTATCTTTATTTAATTGCTCCCTTATGCTTTTCCATTCCCTCCAGTTTGCAGTTTTTTTTCTGATTGTCTATAACCTTTATTTGGCTTTGCCGCATAAATGGCAAAACCGAACGCTCTTGCTTGCGAGCTATGTTTTTTATGGAGCTTGGGAGTGGCGATACCTCGGTTTGATCTTTCTTTCGACTTTATGTGATTACTGCTGCGGGCTTGGAATTCAAAATTCAAAAAATAAAAATCAAAGAAAAAAGATTATAGCCGTTAGCGTTTTTTTTAATCTTTCATTGTTAGGAATATTTAAGTATTACGATTTCTTCGCGATG
>CAWVUN010000009.1:0-12035 GCA_963932495.1 uncultured bacterium | reverse complement strand
GGACAGGCTCCGAGCGCAGAGAAAAGTCGAGAAACAAAAGTAGACTAAGTTTAAGACTACACACTTCCGCGTGTCATCCAGAAGCTATACTTATTTAACGAGCTTGTCCTGAGGCGTTCGAAGGAGTGAAGGATCTACCTTCGATTTAAATGATTGTCATGGTGAGTCCCAAAAAAATGTCATCCTGAGCCTGTCGAAAAGCGACCACCTCTCTCTAATATTGCGGATAAGAATGACTTGATTTTTGTTGCTTCCTTAGCGACGGCACCCTGTGGGTATTGCGGTTTAATCTTTTAGAAGTCCGTCGAAATAAAAATGGCATGATGATTGCTCTACTAGTGCCTAGAGATTAAAATTGTCAAAATTTCGACGGAGATCGACCATGTTTTCGTTTCCAATTCCTATCAGCGGCGCAACGAACGGATTAACCCCAGGCCAAGGTTCTAAGCAAACCCCGCCAGACCAAATAGACTTTCAAAATTTTTTGAGAGAGTCGCAGATGAAGGCGTTACAAGTTTTTGCTTCATCAGAAAAATCCAGCGAGATAGGCGGTATCAACCCGTTCAAAAATTATTCCTGGATTTTGAACATTATGAACAAAGGCATAGGTGGACCATCAAGTTTGGGAAAAGAAGCACTTTCTACATTTAGAATAGATAAAGCTTATGGACTCGAAGGAACTTCAAAAATACCTATCTCAGGATTGTCGGAAACCGAAACAGCCAAAGATACCGATATCCTGTCGTTAGCTAAAGATACAGCCAAGAAATATGGGATACCAGAATCCTTTTTCCTGAAACTGATTAAGAGCGAATCTAATTTTGATCCATCGGCCAAAAGCCCAAAAGGAGCAATGGGATTAGGACAACTGATGCCAAAAACGGCGGAAGAATTTGGGTTGCGCATTGACAACGATGGCGCGCCCGGTTCTGTATGGGATCCGAAATCCAATTTAGACGCGTCGGCAAATTATTTAGATCGATTACAAAAATTGTACAGATCTAAAGGAGTCGATTCGGAAGAAGTTTGGAAACTATCGGCAGGGGCATACAACGCCGGAATGGGCAACATCCAAAAAGCCATAGACAAAATGCCAGAGGGTTCAGCATTGAAGTGGGATCAAGTAGCACAAACTTTACCGCAAGTAACCGGTAGATCATCCCAAGAAACGATTGGCTATGTCGGAAAAATATTTTCTTAGTAAATGCGATAAAGGGAGGAATAGAAAAAACTAAAAAATGTCATGCTGAGGTGAAGGCTGTCCTGAGGCACTCGAAGGACGACTTTGCGGTGAAATGATTTGCTCTTAATTTTTTTGCGGTGTCACCCTGTGGGTATTGCGGTTGCAAGCTTTTCTGGATCGGCTTTGTGGTGGCAAAAGCCACAGTATTCCATAGGACGATGCGGCATAATCGGAGCGTTCTCGATTTTTACCATGTGGCATTGCAGGCAGTCTTTGGGGACGATGGCTGTTGTGTGCGCTTCCGATTGGCTCAGTTGGGGCGCGGCGTTGAAGAAGGCGATTAAAATACCGCCTACGGTGAAAATCCCAATCAAGGTCATGAAGTTGCTAAAAATTCCCGCCGCTTTTTTTTCGCTTTGTTTTCTGGTAGCCATGGTCAGTTTGCTGCGATAATGTCGATTTCGACTTTGGCACCTTTTGGTAACGCCGCCACTTGAACGCACGCGCGAGCGGGTTTACTTTCTTCAAAAAACTTTGCATACACCTCATTCATTCGGGCGAAGTGATTTATGTCGGCCAAATAAACGTTGGTTTTGACTACGTTGGTCATATCCATTCCAGCAGCTTTTAAAATAGCTTGAAGGTTATTGAGAGTTTTTTCTGTTTCCGCTTCGATCTCTCCAGCTAAAAATTCTCCCGTTTTAGGGTCAAGGGCGATTTGTCCTGAGCTAAACAACATATTTCCTAAGCGAATTGCTTGTTCGTAAGGGCCGATGGCTGCTGGTGCCTGGTCTGTTTTGATTATTTGTTTTGTCATGACTAAGTTTCCGTATGTTTAGTATTTAAAGAGCTGCCATTTGTTTGATGAATGGATAAGAGCGCAATTCCCTTCCTAAGTTGTAGGAGACTAATCGGTGAGTTACGTTCTCGATTTCTTTCTCCATACTCTTTGGTATTTTTAATCTATGGCAATGCCGAATATCCATGTTCATAAGCTTTTTTACATAGTTGAGCGTTCCGGCTCGAATGTTCAATTCAACGCGTGTCTTGCGTAAACACTTTTCGCAAACAATTCCTCCCATGCGAAAACTGAACCCTAAAATATTGCCTTCGGGAATTCGTGGACAGACTATGCATTGGTTCAGTCTGGGACCGAATCCGGCAAGAGTCATTATACGTATCTCGAATAGCCGGCGCAACGTTTCCAATTCGGTGGTGTCTTTTAACGCTTCGAATGCTTCTAGAAGAAAATGAAAACACTCGGGAGAGGGGTGGCCTTCCTGAATGATGTTGTCCATGAGTTCGTTAAAATAAATCGCCGTATAAAACTTTGAAAAGTCTTCTCGTAGCCAATGAAACGATCGTATAACATCGCTATGATTGAGTATAAAAATTTCCTGTTTTTCTTTCCCAAAATAAATGACAGAAATGAAGGACAAGGGCTCTAAAGCTGCTCCAAATCGACTCTTAACTTTTCTCGCGGCTTTGGCTGCGCATTTTACTTTGCCGTATTGTTCTGTAAAAAGTATAGCGAGTTTGTCGGTTTCGGAAAGATTGATCGTTCTTAGAACGATCGCTTTAGCACTAAACAGTCCCATTGGATTTTTGTTCTAAGTCGAGAAGAAACTGTTTGTAGGAAATACCTCCTGTATAACCTCCTAAAGCTCCCGACTCGCGAATGACTCGATGGCATGGAGTGAGAATAGAAATAGGATTTTTCCCGTTGGCGTTGCCAACCGCTCTGCAAGCTTTTGGGTTGCCTATGGTTTTAGCAAGCCATGCGTAACTTCTAGTCTGACCGAAGGGAACTTTTCGCAGTCCCGCCCAAACTTTTTTTTGAAATTGAGTGCCGACTCTGGGGTCGGGTTTAAACTCAAACTTAATGAGCTTCCCTTTAAAATAAAGTTTCAACTGTACTTTGATGTCTTTAAACGCGTAAGCTTTTTCTTCCCATTTTCCGGGGAATTGAGTCTCGATGTATTCAAGAAACAGATTGGGGTCTTCCAATCCAATCTTTAATTGAACCAATCCTTTTAAACTACAAGCGACTCCAATCAAGCCTAATGGAGAATCAATAAAAGAGTAGTTAAGCGTTTCGTCTTTAGAGAATACAGAAGATTTAAGACTCATGGTTAAAGTACTATCCTTGCCGCCGTGAAGAGATCGTTCAGGGATTCGTCAATTTTAATAGCTCGTGTCGCTTTAGCTTGAAGGGCGGATATAAGGTTTGAATGAAGGTTACCGTCGTAACCCGTTACAGTTGTTCCGATTGTCATGTTGAAATGGTCGTCGCTGGAACCGACGGATGCCATGTTTAATTTTTCAGAATAATCGATGTCGTAACCATGACCGGTACTGATGTCTTCAATACCGTCTACCAATCCGGTCAAGTTTTGTTTTATAAAATCTATGGGAGCGCCAAAAGGATAGCTTCGTTCAATCTCTGGGTGCGGAATTATTGAGGCCCCGCTAAGTGGTTTAGCTAATTGGGCGACTGTATCCATGTTGTCCATGCTGTGACTATACTTTGAAAATTGAGATCGAAAGTCCGACTGGTATTTCTTTTTTAAAAGCTGCGGTGGAAATAGCAAAATCAAATGGCCTTGTAGCGTGCTTACTTCGAAAGCAGGATAAACGTCGATAGGTGGAGTATCTCCTAATCTCCAATTTTCAATAACGCGGAGCCGTTCCTTGAACGAGAGTAACGAGTCTTCCAATGAAAATAGTTTTGGAATTATGTGTTCTGTAATGACTAAAAAATCCAAACCTAATGCGGCAGAGCGTTCCATGATTTGTTGCACTTCAAAGTTACCGTCTGAGAAGACCGAATGGCAGTGCGTTTCGCCGAGGCGCAACTCGGGCTGATCGGATTTAATTTTTTGAATTTGGGATTTGATGTTTGCGTCTAAAAAGTTTTCCGCTATGAAACCACTAAAGGGGGCGACTACTTTACATTTTGCGGAAGTTGGAAGCGAAACGCCGACAGAGGCTAAGCCTAGACTGAATCCAGCTATGCGCTTCAAAAAAGCTCTTCTATCCATTGTGATAGTTTTGTCGCTTGAAGGGAAAAATATAAAAAAGAGGAAGCTTAATAAAAGTAACCGGTCGCGTTTATACGGACCGGTTACTTAATAGTTTAACAGCAGGTGCCCGAATTATCATAATCTTTATTTTCTGATTCGGGGGCGCAATCGAAGGGACCAAAGTGTGTAGAAAAATCTCCTATAATTCTGAAATGTGGTTTCAAACGGGTTTGGTTCAACATATTCGTGGTGTTACCACAAACAGGAAGGGGCATCCCGGTTTTAAATAGATGATGATCGTCTAGCGAGTATTCATGTAAATGACCGGGGATGGTTCCGTTGTAATAAGCGACATGGCCAAAGTTTTCGCAAATATCTTCCAAATTGCATTTGAAGGACCTAAAAACAGTTGAGTAAAAACCGATCATTCCTGCTTTTGCTTCAATTTCAGGGTTTCCAAGATCCAATCGAGTTTGACTCACTGTTCGGAAATCTAGGAAGCCTACTTTTTGCATGATGCGCCGGAAATCTTCCAAATAAAGTGCTCCGCCTAAACATTCGCCAACCACTACGGGGTCTATTTGTAAATGCTCGGGAACTCTTCGGTCTGCATAGACATCGGAAAAGTATAATTCGCCACCTGGTTTCAAAACGCGAAAAATTTCGCTAAAAACTTTTTCTTTATCTGGGGAAAGGTTCAATACGCAATTTGAAAAAACGACATCTACTGAATTGTCTTCGAGATTGACCGTTGTTAAATCTTCAATACAGCCTTTGCGGAAATCGACATTTGGAGTAGAAAAGCCAAACCGTTCCATATGATAGGGAATGTATTTATTTGCTACGGCTAACTGCTCGTCTGTCATATCGACGCCAATGACTTTGCCTTCAGGGCCTACCAATTGAGAAAACAAATAACAGTCTCTTCCGGTACCTGAGCCTAAATCTAAAATCGTCAATCCTTCCAAAAGCGGAGGAATAGAAGACGCGCATCCATAAAATCTTTCTTGCACTTCTTCATGAATATTCTTTAAAAAAGGTTTGAGTTCATTGGGTAATGAGT
Source organism: uncultured bacterium (assembly GCA_963932495.1). GTDB lineage: Bacteria > Nitrospinota > Nitrospinia > Nitrospinales > JAJDAT01 > JAJDAT01. The sequence goes on along the minus strand of CAWVUN010000009.1, from coordinate 6,766 downwards.
CAACAGGACAGCAAACTTTTGCTTTAAGGTCGTCGGTTTTTTGGATGACTTGCCCGTAATATTCTTGGACGTCTTTTTGTATTTGAGCTATTTTGTTCACGAACTATCTCCTCAGGTCGAGTAAAGAATTTTTATGCGATCTAAAAATGATTTATTAAATATTTGTTATCGTTAGATCTATGAATGAATGCGATTAGTTTTTATTTAAGCGATTTAGGTGAGCGCTCCGCCACAGGAACTCCCCGAACCGGCGGTGCATCCATAACAATGGTTTTCCAAGGCAATTTTTTGATCCAATTGGGAAAACCGATCGATATCCCAAATATTTTGTAGTTTCCATCCTACTGGAATATCCAGCATTTGATTGAAGTCGCAGTCGAAGATTTGTCCGTCCCAGCCAATAGAAATCAAGCGCGTACACATCACGTCTTTTGCGGCTTGGGAATTAAAATTATCTGCCAAAAGTTTCAAATAATGGTCCATTAAGCCTTCCCGCCATAGAAAATGTGCAAACCGTTTAATGGGCATATTTGCAATGGCAAATAATTGGTTGAATTCAATGTCCCAATCATCTTTCAGTCTTAATTTATAGGAGCGTTCTAGTTCTTTTTGCTCTCCTGGTAAATCGGCTCCAGTAGGATTATACACCAGATTGAGGGATAATCCTGTTCCAGGTTTACCGTAACCTAAATCGTTAAATAGCTTTAAAGCCTTGATACTTTTCTGAAAAACGCCGTTTCCACGTTGTCCGTCTACATTTTCTTCAATATAACAAGGCAAAGAGGCTACGATTTGGACTTTTTGATCGCGTAAAAAGTTGGCGGTATCTTCATGGCCTGGCTCAAATAATACGGTTAAGTTACAACGATCAATGACTTCCTTTCCCATACCTTTTATAGCTTGAACCATATAGCGAAAGTGGGGATTGAGCTCAGGGGCTCCTCCAGTCAAATCGATTGTATGGATCTGAGGTTCCAAGTCTAATAATTCCAATATTCTCTCGACTGTTTTTTTCTCCATGTTTTCAGTTCTGTTCGGTCCAGCTTCTACGTGGCAATGGTTACAAGCTTGATTACACAATTTGCCTAAATTAATTTGGAGAGTTTCAATAGAAACGCGCTTAATAGCTATGTTCTTTTCTTTAATCTGGGAGGAAAAATCGATAAGTTTTGGCAAGTTCGTCATAGAGAGTTGAGAGTATTAGAGTTGGGCGCAAATTCGACAATAAATACTTAGTCGAGATAAATGGTTTTTGATTTCAAAGGGAGAAAAGTTTCTATCAAATTGATTTAGAAATAGCTTGTGAAGAGCGTGTTACTTTCTTCATTTTAACATAGAGGATCTAACAGGAAAAAAACTAATTTCTAGCTAGTTTTAAATATAGTTCTAGGTGAGAATTGTCCAAAGATTTGCGTGTGTGTTACGAATGCGGAAAAATTTGTCTATTAATTTACGATAACTTTATCCTACAATAGAAATAATAAAGGAAAAATAGATCTATGAATTTGAGATATCTTTAATTGTCTGGATTGAAGGGAAAGAAAATTTTAGTTGTAGACGACGATATTCAAACTTTGACGATGCTTAGAGTTTTTTTTGAGCGGGAAATGAATTTAAAGTTAGAGAAGCTCGTGATGGCAAAAAAACTTTGAGGATGTTTGTCGGTTTTAATCCCGAAGTGGTTCTCCTCGACATAAATATACCTGAGATTAATGGTGTTCAGATCTTAAAGATTTTTAAACAAAAGAAACCGGAACCCCCTGTCATTATGATAACAGGAGAGGCTTCATTGGAAGTCACCAAATAATGTTTCTCCGAAGGCTCTTTTACTAATATGGTCAGACCAATAGACTTTTATAATCTGTCTCAGGTTGTTGGGAGAGATCTTGGAATTGAAGATGATTGGAGCACAGAACTAAGTGGTGAACAGAATTTAGTACGAGATGAAACCTAAGAGGAAACACAGGAAATAGACACACAGCAAGAAACAGACGAAATGGATCTGAATATTCAGGCTCTTGTCAATTTATTCGAGAAAAAGGATTGTTGAAGAAAAGCGAATTTTTCGAAGAGCTGCGAAGGTTGAAAGAGGATTAAGCTAGACTGTTTTATCTCTTCAAATCAAGCTGGAGTTTGAGAATCGTTGTCTGAATTGGTCGATTCTTCCAGAGGCATGATCAAAATACCAAATCCCATTCCAAGACAAAAAACAGAGGCGAGACCCACAAAAATCTGCGGCCACTCGGCGGAAATATCTCGTACCGACCAAACAAAAAGAAAACCTCCCAATACCATGAGGGCGAGTCCGGCGAGTCTAATTTTTAAAGCAGCCATACTATTGTCCTGTCGCTGTAGTTGTGGTTTTACGTGATATTAAAATCAAGTTTCTAATATAAATGATAGAGCCAATACTTTGTCCGAGGATGAATACAGGGTCTTGTTTATGGATTGAATAACAAAGAAGAATAGCACTTCCCCCGATACTGAAATACCAAAATGCAACGGGGATAGTGCTTTCGCCCTTTTTTTCTGAAATAATCCATTGTATCAAAAATCTCATGAAGAAAAAGGCCTGACCTATCAATCCTATAATAACCCAATGAGTTGCGGTCATTTCGTTATTTTTCCTCCCATGTTTTATAGTTAACTTTCCTTTTTTGCATCCATCGAACGGCCAATAAGTCTACAAGAGAAGGTATCAGTCGATTCCGTATATTGTAGTGCGATTCCCCAAATTTACGCGGGTTATGGGAGACTTTTACCTGGCTTATTTTGTATCCCTCCATCTTCAATAACGTTGGGAAGAAACGGTGCATCCCTTTAAAAAGTTTTAAAGATTGTAAACACTCTCGTCGGAAAACCTTTAAGGAACAGCCGGTGTCTTCTATATCGTCTTCGCTCACGAAGTTGCGGACGCGATTGGCAATTTTTGAAGAAACCTTTTTTATCCAAGTGTCGTTGCGCTTGAAACGCCAACCGCAAACAACGTCGAATTCTCCTGTTTTTTCTAATAATTTGGGAATATCTGCTGGATCGTTTTGTAGATCTGCATCCATCGTCGCGACGTATTTCCCTTTCGCTGCCGAAAAGCCCGCGCCAAACGCGGCGGTTTGCCCTGAATTGCTGTCCAATCGAATCAATCTGATTTTTGGGTTTTGTTTGCGGAGCGCGAGAATGATTTTGGCACTATCGTCAATACTACCGTCGTCTACAAAAACGATTTCATATTTATAGTTGGAGTCGTTTAAAGCATTTTCAATAGCTTCTTCGAGAAAAATTAAATTTTCTCTTTCGTTATAAACCGGAACGACGATCGATAGATCCAATTTGGTTATACTAGATTTAGATTGAGCCATGCAGAGTTGAGTTGGAGCGGAAGTGGTTAATTGGAAGTTATGCGGCGGAAAACGATTCGGCTGCTAACTGTCCGCAAGCACCTAGTATATCTGTTCCTCGGTTTTTTCTGACAAAAACGGAAAAGTTACGGGCAAGTAAATAATCTTGAAATTCCTTTATGCTACTTTCCAGCGGAGTTTGAAAATCCGAACGGTCAAATGAGTTAAACGGAATTAGGTTTATCTTGCAGCGGATACCATGCATCAACTTCCCCAGTCGGACAGCGTCTTCATGAGTATCGTTGATATCTTTCAGCATAACGTATTCAAACGTTAGTCTACGTGTTGCCTTCAAAGGATAAGTGCGTAAGGTTTCCATCAATTCTTCTATTGTATGCTTTTTATTGATCGGCATGATTTCTGAACGAGTCGAATTTTCGGTCGCGTTTAGAGAAATAGCCAAATTGACGTGTATTTCTTCTTTTTCAAATCGTTTGATTTTATCTACAAGTCCCGAAGTGGATAGAGTGACTTTGCGGTTAGAAATTTTCATCGCGTGAGGCGAAACCATTATTCGGAGGGCTTTCACCAACTCCTCATAATTATCCAGCGGTTCGCCCATTCCCATAATGACAACGTTTGATATTGGGTTTTGCTTCAATTCTTCTAAATCTTGATCAACCGACATGATTTGACCAACAATTTCAGCTGAAGATAGGTTTCTTTTTAAACCTAACTGACCGGTAAGACAAAATGTGCAAGCCATTCTGCAACCAACTTGAGTTGATATGCACAAGGTGTTTCGGCTATCGGAGGGCATCCAAACGCTTTCTATATCGGAACCGTCTTCCAATTGGAATAAATATTTAATGGTGCCGTCGCTAGAACACGATTTTTTCTTGATAGGAGGAAGCGAATAATGGAAATGATCCGACAAGCGAGAGCGTAGATCTTTTGACAAATTATTCATTCCTTCAAACCCTCGAGCTTTGTGGTGATAAATCCACGTGAGGATTTGAGAGGTACGAAAAGGTTTTTCTCCCCACTCAATTAAAGTTTCTTTTATTTTTTCTTCGGGAAAGCCGACTATGTTTTGCATGAGTTTATGAGAGAGAATAATATTCCGGATTGCCAAGGGAGTTTTGGAAAAACTTTACTTAATATAACCTATTGAATTATAGTCTGCTAGCTTAATGTAGGCAATAAAGGGAAAAAGTTGCCTGGTTTGCTAAATTTTATCGATAGGGAGGTCTAGACATAAAATATTGAATTTTTGTGACTTATTGTGACTCTCATGTTTGGCGCCAAAATTGTATTATACAAGGGTAATGAATATATTGGATTGCTATAAAATTTTAAAAGTTCCACAAAGTTCCAACTGGGATCAGGTGAAAAGTTCTTATCATACGCTAGCTAAGAAGTATCATCCCGATTTGAATTTTGGAGATCCTTTTTTCGAGGCTCGGTTTAAAAAAATATCTCAAGCTTATCAGGCTTTAGATAGCCATTATAAGAAGCAAGAAATAATCAAAGAGGTTTGGGAGCAAAATTCACAACCTAAAAAGAAAGCTTCAAAAGAAGCTTATCCATATATAGACCCGATAGTAACTCCTCCAAAATCTTCGAAGTCATCAAAAAGTAAAGGCAAAAGGGTAACCGCTTCCACTCCGAAATGGAAACTAAAGATAGCGGAAATCATTTTTAATTACGAGAACAAATGGGCTCCATTAACGGTTAGGCAAGGAGTGACCGTCGATTCGTCTATGGCGGCGAAAGGCGGGATTGTTCGCGTTAAAACGGCTCATGATAACTTTCAAGTTAAAATTCCAGCTGGTATTGTGCACCAGACCCAATTGCGTGTTCCCGGCAAAGGCGAAAAGAGTTTTTTTTACGACAAACGCGGTGATTTATTTTTGAACATTCGTGTAATTCCGGCAGGTAGAGCCGCTTCGGGAAACACTAATATGTTTTACGAGAAGAAAATTGCTAGAATAGATATTGAGCAAAATAGGGTATTCACGTTAAACACCTTCCAAGGCCCCATCAAGTTTTTCATCCCCAAAAAAACCTGCGACGGCGAAGCGTTTGTGCTGAAAGCGAAACCCGATTCTGCGAGTTCTGGTTTCCGTATCAACCATATTGTCAACCTACGGATTACTTGATTAATCTAATAATTAAAAAATAGTTTTCAAGAGTTTCCTGCTTTTGCAACGCCTAATTAAGACTTTATTACTAAAAAGATACCAGTACAAATCATGACGCACCCAGCGATCATGGTTATTCTTTTTATTGCCTTCGCATTTTTAAAAATGTTTCTGGCTTTATCCGCCATAGCGGCATAACTAATTTTTACTTCGCCTACAACTAATGGTTATCATTACCATAGCTATGATTGTGTCTAATATTGAGGCCTTAGAGAAATCAACAAAAGCGGGAAGAAAACTCATATAAAACAGGATGGCTTTTGGATCGCCTAAAGTAATAAATAGCCCGCACAGAAAGCTAGACCTACAGGATAATTCTTTAATTCCTTCAATCTCTACGACTTTTGACTACGACCTCCATAATTGGATTCCCAACCCTATAAGGTAAGTGCCGCCAAGGTATTTTATAAAGAGAAACAAACCTTTCATTGATTCGGCAATAGCCTCTAAACCAAAAATAGTCAAGATGATAAATACAAGATCTCGTATCAGTATATCTATAGTGACGATGATCCCATGAGTGAACCCAGATGCTATAGATCTAGCCACTACTGCAAAAACGCTAGCATCGGGGATAATTGCCAGGGCAAAAATAGCTCCGAACAAGGCGAAGCTATTATTTAATGTCATGCTGATTTCCATAGGATTAACGTCGTAAATAAGTTGTTCCCAAAAATTCTTTAAAGATATACTTGGAGAAATAAAATAACTAAAACTTCGAGATTAATCAAATATCAATACGAAGCAAAGGGTTTATGAAATAAATGGAATTTAAAGAGCTCGGCGATTTTCGAGGACCACATGTACTATTAGTGATCTTGGAAAGATCCCCTTTGCCTAAAGATATTCAACTTCCGGCTCCCCATTTTCAAGCCATTTTTTTATAGATGAGAAACAGGTTGAGATAGAAAGAGGCGATGAATTTGATTTATTAGATAGAGGGTCTTGTCGCTTTGTATGCAGTGTAACTGGAAGGAGTCGTTTAGAACATTGGATAATCGAAATGGTTATCTTTCGTGAAATTAAAGATGGAATCACTTAACCCGAGGGTGGGGCTATTATGTAATCATGGGATGAATAAAGATCCTTTAAGCAAAGTGGTTTGTTTTGCACTGCAACAGGCAAAAGGAGATAATCATTGTTTATCCCATAATCCCGCAAAAATATTTTTTATGTAAAAAAAAACGCTCGCCCTGCTTAAATGAACTGAAAAGTTTATTGAGCGAT
>CAWVUN010000008.1:0-12060 GCA_963932495.1 uncultured bacterium | reverse complement strand
TAAAGAGAATCCAGAGAAGGTGTTTGATCTATTCATTTAAAACTATGAACTCAAGCCGCCTAGTGCCTTGAAAAAGATCGAGAGGAACTCTTAGGCTTTTATGACTTACCTGCTAACCATTGGACACATATCAGAACCAACAATCCGATTGAATCAACTTTTTCTACGATTCGGTTGAGAACTAAAAAGACCCGTGCCTGCGTCAGTAGAACAACCATACTGACCATGGTTTACAAACTTGGATGGAGTGCAGAAAAAGGCTGGCGAAAACTGAGAGGACTTAGGAGACTAGTCGATGTTATCAATGGCTTAAAGTGCATTGATGGAATAGATCAGGAAACAGTCGAACGTCAAAGGTACGCGGCTTGATAATCTTCCCATACTCCACATTTGACTATAACTTAACTTTTCTTTCGCAAAACTGTTAGTTGTTAAGAAAGCACTTATAAATAAAGCGTGACTTAAAATATTGAATCTCCAATGTTGTTTGAATTATTTCATTGGACAGGTCTCCTTACGTTTTATTTTTGAAGTTAACCCCCCCTAAATCTTTACCAGGGCGTGGGGGTTGATTTATTAAACTTATTGTCTAGTTATATTGGCAAGCGTTTGCCAGTTTGAAAATTTTGATAACGTGTTGTGGACTTTGAATTGCAAAATCATGTACTTCGTTTTGGATAGTTAAATTTGGGAAATTCATAGCAAACTTCCCATTAAAAAGATCTTTTTAATGGGTATTTAAAATCTAATTCTGAGTGAACGAATACAATACCTTTAACATGTGTAATAATAGGTTTAATTTATAGAATCAAATTTGCTTAACTAAATAAGCATTATTATAGGATGATTAAATGATTTCTCGAACATCTGAAAATGCTCTTTCTCCAGAAGCTCCTAAAACGGCGGCAGACATAGCAAAAATGAAAAAGGTTCCAGAATATTATCTTTCTAAAGTTATTTTAGCTTTGGCTAAAAATGAAATAGTGGCCTCGCAAAGAGGGCTTCATGGGGGATATGACCTAGCTTACGAGCCGGAAAACTTATTGCTTTTAGATGTTATTAATGTTGTTGACCCTATTAAGAAGATAGAAAGTTGTCCCCTAAAGCTAGAAGCTCATGGGACAAATTTATGTGCTCTTCATAAACTGACAAATGATTCTATTGAAAGTTTTGAAGAAGTATTTCGTGTCTCTACAATAAAAACTATTTTAACTGAGCCCTTTAAAAGTAAAGCTTTATTAGAGTCTTATTGATGATCTGGTTTTTAGTTTCTATTTCTTTATTTTTTCAAGCATGCGTTTCTGTCCCGTCTTCCCTTCCAGATAAAGCAACTTCTATTATTTCTCTTAATTATTCTAAAGAGGAATATCTTAAATGTTTGTCGAACAACCTAGAAGATTCGGCTCAGTGCTCCCTTGAAAAGGAGATTTACGAAACCAATTTAAGTACACATCAATCTTCTTTTGGAATCAAAAAGCCTAAAGCTCAACTTCCAAATAACTTTAACCATATTTTAAATTGGAATTCTACATGGGGGAAGATCTCTACTGGCTTTTCTGGAAGAACGGTTATAGGACGTTATCCTGATTACGATGGGATTTTAAAAGGAACTCTTGAAGACGATGGTTCTCTCTTAGGATATTGGTTCCAAAACACTTCAAATTATAGGTGTAGTTATTCATTAGACGATACTTATCATTGGGGAACTTTCCGTTTTACTAATTTTACTTCCGGATTTTTTACAGGAATTTGGTCCTATTGTGATGGTCCCTCCAATTCTGGCGGTTTATGGGATGGAAAAATCATACGAGCTATAAAAGAAGACAAGTAATTATATTCTTTCGACTGGGTTTTGTTGCGGAAATATCAGGTTTTTTTCAGGTAGTGTGATGGTGAAAAAGTTTCCTTCATTGAGAACGTTTTCTACGCTTATGTTTCCATTATGACGCTCTACGATTTTTTTACAGTGGGCGAGCACGATTCCGCTTCCCGCAAATTGTTGTCTTGTTACTAGGAGTTCAAAGGGTCGAAATATTTTTTCTACATATTGCAGATCAAACCCAATACCATTATCTTTAATAGTAATTTCCTAGTTTCCTTCTTTGTTAGATTGGATATCTATTTTGACTCAAGGAAGACGCTCTTCCTAATGAAACTTTATCGCATTAGCGATCAGGTTTTGAAATAATTGATACATTAAGTAAGGTTCCCCTTCAATTGTTGGCAGTTTTCTAATTACTATTTTTCCGTTAGTCTCTTGGATTTGCATTTCTAACTTGTTCTTAGATTTTTCAACTACTGACTGTAGATTAACTGAATCGAATGATTTACTCCTAAAGAAACTTGAGAGTATTGTAATAAACTGTCAATTAGTTTGGAGCGATGGTTTGTAATAGAGCCCATTTTATCAATGGGGTCTTTTCCATCTACTTTCAAGATATCAGAGTAGTCTTCTTTTAGAAAATTTTCTAAAGTTTCTATCTTCCTTAATGGAGTTCTAAGTTAATGGGATACTACTGACGCGAAAGCTTGTAAATCTTGATTACTTCGTTCCAATTCGCCAATATATTTTTTAAGCATTAATTGGTTGCTTACTCTTGCTAGGATTTCTTACTGTTTAAAAGGTTTCGTGACTTAATCTACCGCTCCAACTTCAAACCCCTTGATTTCATCTTCCTGTTCTGACTTTGCTGTTAAGAATATGATAGGTATATTTTGCGTATTTTTATTTGATTTTAATTATTGACAGGTTTCAAAACCATTAATTCCCGGCATCATAATATCTAGTAATATGAGATAGGTAAAAATATTGGAGAAAATTCTAACGCTTTTTCTCCGTTGGTAGCTATGGAGATTTCATAGCCTTCCGCAGTAAGAAACTTGTATAGGATATCCAAATTCTTGGGAACATCGTCGACGATTAATAACTTCATTCCCTTTAAATCGTTAGCGTTGGAAACTTTGATTTAGTTATAAGTTTCTTGTTTTTTGTCAGGAAATAGTACTTATAGTGGAATATTTATAGACGTTTTGCTGTAATTTATAGCTCGTTATATTATCTAATCCAAGTAGAAATTAGCTGATAAATTAGATGCCCAATGTCTTTGAGTAGGTTTGTCGATCATTAATTTCCTTCATATTAAAAACAGATCTGCTTGTTATAGGATAAATACTATTGTTTTGGATTGTGATTTCCCATACCATTAACTTTTTTTTAAATAATGTCTTTAGTATAAAGGTTCTAAGGGATGATCAAAACCACTCTGATCGGACATGCAAGTCTTTTAATACAAACTCATGAAACAACCATACTGACTGATCCAGTTTGGTTTGATCATATTTGGGAAGAGATCAACGTTCTTTGTCCCAGTATTACCCTAGAAAAGGATAAAGTGCCTCCAGTTGATATACTTTATCTTTCACATAGACATCAGGATCATTTTGACGTTCGCACTTTATCGTATTTAGTAAATAACGACAGAATTCTTAAACCTGGCGCATTAATTTTAGCTCCAAATGATCCTCTCCTTCTAGAGGTTCTTAATGAGCTGGAGTTTAAAAATATTCAGATTGTTTCCGATTTTAATTCTATAAGATTTAAAGACGCGGTGCTCACCCCAACGCCCTCACTTCTTAAGGACGATGATGGTTTTGTTGAACATGGACTTATTGTAAGCGATGGAGAAGTTAGCGTTTGGAATCAAGTCGATACAGTAGTAAATCCAGAAATTATCGACCATATTTGTAAACGATTTGATCAGCTAGATTTTGTTCATTCCCGTTTCCTTCCATTGATGGAAGGAAGGTTTTCTTTTCATAAACCGTTATACCTGCCTTTTGAACTTTATGGGGCTTGTTTAAATGTAATCAAGGGCCTTAAACCAAAATTTGTAGTTCCCGGTTCGGCTGCATTTCGCTATCGAGACGAGTTTAACTTCTTGAATCGCTATACTTTCCCAACAACTCAAGATCAGTTCATTGCCGATCTTTCTGCTTTTTGCCCAAAAGTTGAGAATAGTTTATTTTTTCCAGGCGATGTAGCTCATATAGAAGCCACTGGCGTCCGCATTAGAAAACAGTCTTCAGAGTTTGTTAGAGTTTTCGATGAAGATAGCCATCGAGTTGTATTTAAACCTATCATGGAAGTTCCTCCAATACGAACTCGAACAACTGATGTTGCTCAGCATAAAAACGAAATGGAAATCATTGAAGGTTTTATTAACAATAGATTCATGGGTTTGATTTTAAAAAGCGACATGATTGCCGGTTGGCTACATTGGAAAATCGTATATCAACTAGAGGTTTTCGGGCAAGATGGATCAGAAGTGTGGAGTGTAGATTTTGGGACAGGAGAACCTACGATTCAAAAAGGCGATCTAGGGAAAATTAATCTATATGAAGGAATCAGCTCATCAGAACTTGCGGCCTTAATTGAAAAAAGAACCTCGTGGGATTTTGTTTCTCTATGTGGAAATTATCGTACATTTAATAATGTGTATCGGGTTTTGGATGGACGGTTTGAATATTATCCGCTTGAAGAAATTGATTATGTATTAGAGCCTTTAATGGATATTTTCCCCTCTGACGCCGAAATGGACCGTGAAAAATATATGAAAGATGTTCGACGCTGGAAAAACAAGGTTTAAATTGATGTAGACTAGGTTTATTCTGAATTTATTTTCTTTTTATATAGTTTGAAAGAATGAGTTCTTTTAGTTTTGTAACGGCGGTTAAAAGGGTTTTCGCCATCTATAAAAAAACCTAATTCATTTTTGAAAGAACCCACTAGCTGATAATCTGAAAAGATTCTTTGTGGAGAGCAACCCTCCGAGCAAAATACCCACTTAGCTCCCACTTCGTATGTAATTAAGTTTTTTAAGACTTCCGGAGGCTCCCCTCGGTTAAGATAAAACATCGCGTTTCCCAAAAAATAAACATTTTGAGCGGAAGAATATATCTTAGATTCATTTAAATGCCCTATATAAGAGACTTTTTCGCCAGGTAGATACCCCTCTTTTTTTAGTAAAGAGGTTATATCTTGGCTAGGAGATTGGTAGTCGGAAGATATTTCTACTAGATAACTACCAAGCAAAAAACGTGGTTTCGCAGTGTTTTCAACAAAACGGTTGATTGATCCTGAATTTTTTTTATCTGAGGCTAAAAAACTATCTTGGGGCAATAGGGTGAAAAAAAATAGAGGAAATAATTGAAAGAAATTAGTAAAAAGATACAAAGATCCCAAATATAGCGAAGTTTTGAAGCGATAAGTTTCAAGTAGATATCCCAATGCGCAACATGACATGCATAGGATTGGCAATAAATAGCGTAGATTTGGGCCGCTAGCAGTAGATGATGATGAAATTAGAATTAAGGGAGTAAAGAAGAAAAGGCTAAATTGTAAAAATTTTTTTAGTTTCTTTTTTTTAGTCCAAAGCCAGAATATCAAAATAAAAGGTATGTAGGAGGCTAATAATAGCCAAATAGCCTTGATCGATTGTTTGGGAATTACGGTGAAATCGGCTTGAGGATTTTCCCACAATTTAATGAAATAAATCCATCCAAATACTGGAATTGCGGCTATTAAAACCGAATATAATGCCTGCTTTTGTTGAGGTGTTCCTGTAAAAAGCCAATGAAGAATCAACCCTATAGCCAATGAAATTGTGATCATAAAGTTAAAGTGGAACATCAATGCGCATAATATTCCTAATTTAAACCCCGACCATGGTTTCCCTTCTCTTGTTTCAAAATAGGCTAAGATAATAAATGGAGTAAAAAAGAAAATAGGTCCATAATATCGGCTTAACCGTGCGGGAACTAAGAAAAATGGAGATAAAGCGTAAAGTAGAGTGGTCCAATATCCTTTTAACTCCCAGAATTTAGCTAATTTCCAAACTCCTAATACAGAGAGGAGAGCTAAAATTGTTGTGGGCAATCGGAATGCAAACTCATTATCCCAATCAAATTTTTTTACTATCATGGCTTGAAGATATAAATACCCCCAAGTATTGCGAATATAAATGTTATCCGAGTTGGTTAGAAAAGTGTCTTGAAAAGAGGTCCCCTCCATATTTGGGTATCCCTGTTCAACAATTTTATAAATATAGTTAAAATCTTCTAATTCGTCTGTCCAATATGGACGTTGCCCTAAGTTTGGGAAGAGCAAAGAAGCCGTGAGAAGCAAAAATAAAAGTGGAGCAATTTTTGATTTATCTATTTTTTCTATCATTTTCAATGATTTACTAAATTTATAGTCATAAATCTCTAATGGTGTTATTAGCTTTTTAAAATGTTGGGGGCTATTAGCATTCTGCTCGAGAAAAATCCTAGATTTTTACTCGATCTAATATAAATGGCAAATTGTAATTTTCCTTTAGAAAACTCTGTTGATTTTAAAAGGTTACGCTTGAAAAGCAATCGCGGGATGGTTAATATATCTAATTAAAATTAAATTTTTAGATAAATCCCGATTTTAAGGAAACTTTTCTCTATTTTAAATGGTAATAAACTCATTTATAAATCATTTTTGGCCTCGTTCCTCTAGGAAATTGTGAAAATTCTGTTAGTTGAAGAAAATGAAATGAATTGAGATATGCTAAGCCGAAGATTGGCTCGCAAAGGTTTCGAAGTTTCTATTGCTGTAGACTGATTAGAGCGAGTCGAAAAAGCCCAAACATAGTTTCCAGATATCATATTGATGGATATGAGTCTCCCAGAATTAGATGGTTGGGAGGTGACTCGCCGTCTCAAGTCAGCTGAAGAAACAAAGGATATTCTCATTGTTGGGCTTTCTGCTCATGCAATGGCTGGGGACAGGGAAAAAGTAATGCAAGCAGGTTGTAACGATTATGATACAAAACCCGTTGAATTTAAACGGTTGATGGGGGAAATTGAGGAACTTCTAGGCAATAAACCCTGAAATGAGAATTCTACTTGCCGAAATAAATTCTGCTTCAAACCAAGCTTTATTGGAAAAAAGAGACCATAAGGTTGCTCCCGCTTCTAACGTAACACTAGCGTTGGCTTTATGGCTTAAGCTTCAGTTTGATGCTGTTGTTGTCAATTTATCCGACCCAGATATCGCCGGCTTATTGCCGACTTAAAGGTTTTTGACACGGAGAGGAATTAAGTTTTAAATAAACTTTGAGTAATTGCCTTGTTCAAAAGCTTTGACAATAGTTTTTTTTTCAGTATGATGATAGATTGACGTTTAATTTTTTTGAGGAGATTTTACTTGGCAAACCATAAGTCGGCGTGGAAACGAAATCGCCAAAACGTAACCAAAAACGCTAGAAACACTGCTTACCGCACACAATTAAAAAACTGTACTAAAAGAGTTGGGGCTGCTGTTGTAGAAAATGACGTAGAAGCCGCCAAAGAGTCATTTCAATCTGCAAATAAAATGATCTCTAAAATAGCGAGCAAGGGTGTTATACATAAACGTACTGCTTCGAGAAAAATTTCTCAATTGGCTAAAAAAACGGCTCAATTAGTTGCCTCTGGCTGAGCAAAGCCTAAGAATTAAGGTTTCCATGACGAGTTCAGGGGAGCCTCCCCCGGTTTTTAATTGTTGGTCAGCCTGAAATAATTTTTTGAAGGCTTTTTTTAAGTCATCTACTGAAAAATTTCCGCAATACCCAGCCGCTTTTTCAATCATAAATGGTTTTGCTCCCATAAGAGAAGCGGCTGTCCGGATAGGCGTTTTTTTATCTACATAGTGCTTTACTTCCCATATCAATCTATACTGCCAAGTAATAGTCCCCAAAATTTTAAGTGGCTCTTCCCCGTGGCGTAATTGATTTCTTAATATTAGAATCGCTTCAGCTGCATTTTTTTTTTTCAACGCATCAGTCAATTCAAATACGTTTTCCTGCTTTAGCGCGCCAACTAATTCAGCCACTAGAGCTTCGTCGATAACTTTCGATTTTCCAGCTGATACAGCCAGCTTTTCTAATTCGGAAACTAAAAGACCGGGTTTAGCTCCAATGCGATCGACCAACAAGCTACTTGCGTCTGATTTTAATGTGTATCCCACTTTTTGAGCTCGCTTGCCTATCCACTGAATAAGAGATCCTTCATTAGGAGCAGTGCAAGCAACGGCAAACTCCATAGAAGCTAATGATTTATAAATCTTCTTTTTTCGATCAATTTTATCGGCGAACAATACCAGAACTCCGTCAGGAGAAGGGTTTTCTAGGTAAGTAAGTATTTTTTCGACAGCCGGTTTGCTTAAAGTGGTTTCGTGGAAATCTCGTACAGCAATAAGTTTTTTACCGCCAAAGAAAGATAAGGTTTGGGCTGACTGGAGCCAATCTGAGGGAGCACTAGAGGCTGCATCAAAAGTTTCTCGATTAAATTCTTCATTTTCTGGAGAAACAATGGCCTTGTTTAAGGCATTCAAAACTTCAATTTGGAAAAAGCGTTCTTCCCCATATAAAAAGTATACCGGAGCGATCTTTCCTTGCTCTATACGTTTAATTGCTTCTGCTGGAGTCACGAGATGGATTTTTTAAAACGGATCTAGAAAGAGACTGACTAATCTTAATGAAATATCGCGATAGGCACTATCAAGGGCGCGTAATCGAGCGTCTTCTGAGGAGGCTACATTTGCGTCAACAGAATAATCCCAACGAGTTCTAAAGTTATCTTTTAAATAAAGTTTATCTTTAACTTGGTCATAAGCTTTTATTTCGATCCCAATTTTTACCCAATATTGTGTAGCTACATCATTGCTGTCAAAAGCGATGGCTCTCACATCGTAGTAATTAAGAGATCCTTTAACCAAAAGGTCGGAAGATCTTTGAGGAACTATTTTAACTCGCCCATCGTTTAAAAATGCTTCCCTGACTGCGTCTGTTAAGTTTCGATGTAATTCTGGTTGATTAGTCTCGTTTTTAAATACAGGAATGGATAAAGTTTTTATGTGGGGGGGCAGTTGGTTGCCTGTGCCAGTTAAGCGATACCCGCATGATGGGAGTAGAATGGTAATTATCAAAAACCACGCAAATTGCCGAATAAATCGACGTGGAAAAATAATGGCTTGATGGCAATAAGAATTATTTTTTTTCATGACCGTAAATTTGGTTAAGGTTATACGACTATATTTATTAATTTTTTGGGGACGATGATAATTTTTCTCGGTGTTTCCTCCTTTGTCCATTCTTTGACTTTTTCGTCGTTAAGAACGCGAGTTTTTAAAGCTTCATCATCAATGCTTTCGAGGACAGATATTTTTTGGCGAACTTTTCCATTAACTTGTACCACAATAATAATTTCTTCAGATCGAATAAGTTCTGGAACATATTTGGGCCAGGAAACTTTTTCTATATCTATTTCTGGTTGTAGGGTTGAGCCTAATTCAGAAGCAATATGAGGAGCAAAAGGTGCCAGCATTAAAACTAAGGCTTCTAAAGCCTCTCTTAAACATTGTAGATGGACTTTTTCTAGAGTTTTTTGTTTCTCGTGCCATTCTTTAAAATGATATAGGTGATTAACAAATTCCATTATAGCTGCAATAGCGGTATTAAATTGTACTCTATTTTTGATGTCTTCCGTCACTCGTTTAATGGTGATGTGAGTATACTTTCTGAGTTCTTTGAGTGAAGGAACTTCTGTCGGTTCTGGGGATGGCTTAATATTTTGAACTGTATCGCTTAATTCTTGAAATAATCTCCATGCCCTTTTTAGAAAACGAAATCCTCCTTCAACCCCTTGATCGCTCCAGTCTAGATCCTTTATGGGAGGAGCGGCAAATAAAGTGAATAGCCGTGCAGTGTCTGCGCCATATTTCGCGATGATATCGTCGGGGTTTACGACGTTGCCTTTAGACTTTGACATTTTAGCCCCATCCTTAATTACCATTCCTTGAGTTAGCAACTTTGCAAATGGCTCGCCTGTTGGAGCAAGATTCATATCGTATAGAGCCCTATTGAAGAAACGAGAGTAGAGTAAATGCAATACGGCATGTTCAATTCCTCCAACGTATTGATCTACAGGCATCCAATAAGCACTTTGTTTTTTGTCGAACGGTCCAGCTGTTTCTCTTGGAGATCCATATCGTAAAAAGTACCATGATGAGCAAACGAAGGTATCTAAAGTGTCTGTTTCTCTATGCCCGGGTTTCCCACATTTCGGGCAAAGTGTTTCGTAAAAACCTTTAATCTCCTTTAAGGGAGACTTACCTTGTTCTTTGAGTTTAGCGTCCATCGGAAGTTTGACGGGCAGTTGATCGTAAGGAACAGGAACGGTTCCACAACTAGCGCAAAAAATTACTGGGATAGGAGTGCCCCAATATCGTTGCCGCGAAACGCCCCAATCTCTCAGCCTATAATTTATGGCAGAGTTACCTAGATTTTTGTTTTCTAGGAATGCACAAACTTTTTTCCTAGCTTCATTTCCTGCAAGCCCATCAAAAGGACCTGAATTGGTCATCGGTCCATCTTCTGTCCATGCTTTTTCCAAAGAGCCTGAATCTAAGTTTTCCTCATTGGGTTGAATTACAACTTTTATAGATAAATTATATTTCTTTGCGAATTCAAAGTCCCGATGGTCGTGAGCAGGGACAGACATGATAGCTCCCGTTCCGTAGTTCATTAAAACGAAGTTGGCAGACCAAATAGGAATAGCTTCTCCATTGATAGGATTTATAGCGTATGCCCCAGTAAAAACTCCTTCTTTATTGCCTGTTTCGCTGGTACGTGAAATTTTATCTTCGCTGCGAACTTTACTGATAAAACCTTGAACAGTTTTTTCTTGCGCAGTCCCTTTTGATAGTTCTACTGTTAAGGGGTGTTCTGGAGCTAAAGCCAAATATGTTGCGCCATAAAGCGTATCTGGTCTGGTTGTAAAAACTTTAATTGTTTGATCGTGGTCTTTAACAGAAAATACAGCTTCTGCTCCATAGCTCTTGCCGATCCAATTCTTTTGCATCGTCAAAACTTGGTCAGGCCAACTACCTTCCAGTTCTTTACAACCTTCTAAGAGATCGTCAGCATAATCGGTTATTTTAAAGAACCAACCTTCTTGTTGTTTTTCAATGACACTTTGGTCGCATCGCCAGCATAAGCCGTCTATTACTTGTTCGTTGGCTAATACTGTTTGGCATTCTTTGCACCAATTAACGGAAGTTTTTTTCCGATAAACGAGATCCTTCTCCATGAGTTTTAAAAAAACCCATTGATTCCAACGATAATATTCAGGGTGACATGTGGCTATCTCGCGATCCCAATCATAGCTAAAGCCTAGCTTTTTAATTTGGGTTCGCATGGACTTGATATTTTCAAATGTCCACTTAGCAGGATGGGTATTATTCTTTATAGCGGCATTTTCTGCAGGAAGACCAAATGCATCCCATCCAATGGGATGGAGTACGTTAAATCCCTGCATTCTTTTAAAACGAGCTAAAGCGTCGCCAATCGTATAATTTCTGACATGACCCATATGAATCTTCCCTGATGGATATGGGAACATCTCTAATAGATAAAATTTTTCTTTTTCGGAGTTTTCTTCTACTCGAAAAGTTTTTTCTTTTTCCCAGTGGGTTTGCCACTTAGTTTCGATTTTTTTATAGTCGTACGGTTCCATAGAATTGATTTCGTTAAAATAAACTTTTATTCAAATTTATTAAAATGGATTTTGGATAATACAGCCGTTAGCCCATTTATCGTTAAGGGGGCGAGATTTTACAAACGGGCGTTCTTTAGTGTGAACTGGGTTTGAAAATATATACTAACCGAAAAAAAGAACTAGGAGCAACGATTTTTGAAGGTGAGATAGGAGAAGGTTAAATCATACCCAGTTCTTTTAATTTTAGCTTGATCTCGCTCCCAGCGTCAGAAACGGAGTATTCAAATTCTATACATGTCAAATCGGCAAGCCCAGAAGGTAGCTGTGCTCCTTTTTTAGCAAGGATACAAACCCGGTCATACCCAAATTTCCCACAAAACCAACCCAAGCTAAAGATGAATTCAGGTTTTGCCAGCGAAACTTTGCTTCCTATTTTTTTTGTGAAATCTTCAGGTGTGAAAAGGAAAAGAGCACAAGAGTCCCAGCGGGCTTCTC
>CAWVUN010000007.1:0-12165 GCA_963932495.1 uncultured bacterium | reverse complement strand
TATGGATGAAAAGGAGATTCTAGTATCTCATGTGTTGGGCCAGACTCGACTATTTCGCCAGCGTACATTACTAATGTCCTATCGGCGATACCAGATACAATGCCTAAGTCGTGAGTGATTAAAATCATGGATAATTTGATTTCCTTTTTCAAGGATTCAAATAATTCTAAAATTTGAGCCTGTATGAGAACATCTAAAGCTGTCGTCGGTTCGTCGGCAATTAGAATTGTTGGCGAGCATGCCAAGGCTATAGCAATCATAACTCTTTGCTTCATACCTCCGCTAAGCTGGTGCGGATAACAATCTATTTTTTCTTTTGGGCTAGAGATCTTTACTAAGTTTAGCAATTCAATGGTTTTGAGTTTTGCTTCTCGGGTGTTTAATTGGAGATGATGAATTAATGGTTCCATGATTTGTTCGCCAATGGTATTGATGGGGTTGAGCGAAGTCATTGGATCTTGAAAAATCATAGAAATTTTATTTCCCCTTAACGATTGAAGCTCTCGGTCGTTATAAGTTGAAATATCATTCGTTTCAAACCAGATTTTACCGGAGACTATTTTTCCTGAGCGAGGAAGTAAGCGTAAAAGAGATAAGGCTGTTGTGGATTTGCCGGAGCCTGATTCTCCAACGATGGCGAGAGTTTCTTCGCGATGCAAAACGAACGATATACCATTTGCAGCTTTAACTGAATTGGTGCCGGAACCAAACTTTATCGTAAGATTTTCGACTTTCAATTCAATAGGTTCGTTATTCATTATTTTTTATTTCTATTTGTTTCCGAAACCATTATCTGTTCCAGATCATAAAACGACCCATGTCGTTTGTCTATTGTAATGGTAGAGACAATTATTTACTGATAATATATGAATTAGAATAATAGATGGTCGGCATTAGTTAAACCTGAGGCCGCGGATAATTTTTTCGATTTTGCCTACCCTGGTAATCTTCGACCAGTTGTGGATTACAATCCAGTTAACACCTTATGACTTATGGAGTTAAGTCGTTTTTCATATGTGCGTGAAATAGACCATGGAGGGAGAGAGACGGCAGGGACCAAGAGGAGCTTTTTACTAAAGAAAATTGGATTTCGTCAGGTTGCTTTTTTGCCAAAAGAGAAACGCAATGTATGATTGCGGAAGGAAAGAATGATTTGGAAAGCGACCCAATTTTGATCGTAGTTTTTAGAGGCACTGGTCGGAGTTGGGAGTGGCGAATGAATCTCGACTTTTTCTTAACTCCTTGGGATAGAGCTCAGTCTATGGTCCATAGAGGGTTTAAAAAAAGACTTGAGTTGGTTTGGGATAAAGTTAATCGTTTTTTGGATGAAACAAAACACAGCTTTATTTTTTATGGTGGACATAGTCAAGGGGCTGCTGTTGCCACTTTAGCTTCGTCTACGAGGCCACCTGGTGCTCTTTATACATTTGGATGCCCAAGAGTGGGTGATGATCGCTTTGTGAAAAGCTTGGCTAATATTACAGTATTCCGTATCGTTAATTGTTTGGATTTGGTAACTCGTGTCCCATTTGAAATGGGTTCATCTTTCCAATATAGGCATGTGGGAGAGATCTATTATATTAACCGGGATGGTGTCTTGAATCGCTCTTCTGAGACAGATATTTCCAAAGATAGGGTTGAATGTGGAAATTCTTCGTAAAAGATTTTTGATAGGCGAGAGATTTTTGTTGATCCGCCAAAATTATTATACGACCATTCGCTAGTAAATTATTCGGCGCATTTGGAACGTCAGATCATATGTACAAGCTAAACTTGAAAGCGATATTTATTAGAACTAATTATAATTAATATGAGGTCTAGATTTATTAATGAGGATTTTTAGTTGGAATGTTAACGGCATTCGAGCCATTTTGAAAAAATCTTTTTTGGAGTGGATAGAAAAAGAATCGCCGGATATTTTATGTATTCAAGAGACAAAGGCTAATTCAGATCAGTTAGAGCTCAATCTCATACCCCCTAAAGGTTACAACGCTTTTTGGAACTCTGCTAAACGTAAGGGGTATAGCGGGGTTTTGACGCTGAGCAAAAAAAAGCCAAAATCTGTATTTATGGGAATGGGAATTGAAGAGTTTGATAAAGAAGGACGTATTGTTCGGACTGAATTTCCCAAATTTGATTTGCTCAATGTTTATTTCCCAAATGGGACATCTGGCGATGAGAGACTTGATTTTAAAATGCGATTTTATGATGCGTTTTTAGAGCACTGTCAGGAGTTGCGGAAATCTGGAAAAAAATTGATCGTTACTGGTGATTACAATACCGCGCATTGCCCAATTGATTTAAAAAATGATAAGGCTAACCAGAAAAACTCAGGGTTTTTGCCTCAAGAACGAGCGTGGATGGATAAATTCATCGATCATGGATTTGTCGATACGTTTCGAGAATTGAATCCTGATAAAGTTCAATATTCTTGGTGGTCTTATAGGTTTAATGTCAGAGCTCGAAATATAGGATGGCGTATCGATTATTTTTTTGTGACAGAAGACTTGATGAAATCAGTGAAAGATGGGTTCATTGAAGATCAGGTTATGGGCTCCGATCATTGCCCCGTGGGCTTGGAAATAAAATAATCCAAGTTAATAATTTCTAAAAATTTTTCAGTCTTTTTAGATTTTGATGGTTTTTTATAGTTTGGTGGCCTCATAATAGTGTAATTAATTTAATTAAATTCTAATAAATTTGATTTCTTCAACAATTGCTCTAGATAGTTGAAAAGTGGCAGTTGTTGAATGTTTAAAATAAATTTTTAGAGGTTATCTCTAATTCGACAATTGTTTGGTCTTATGTATTGAAAGGAATCTAAATGGTTTTGGACGCTGGAAAAAGTTATCACGGTTTTAAATTGGAACGTAAAGAGACGCTTGATGAATTAAATTCGCTCGCTTTAATTTTTGAACACGAGGCGACAGGGGCGGAAATTCTCATTATGGAGAATGACGATGATAATAAAGTTTTTAGCGCAACTTTTCGGACTCCGCCAGAAAATGACACGGGTGTCGCTCATATTTTAGAACATAGCGTTCTTTGTGGTTCTAGAAAGTATCCCGTAAAGGAACCCTTTATGGAGTTGATGAAAGGGAGTCTTAAAACGTTTCTTAATGCGATGACGTTCCCAGATAAAACGATGTATCCGGTAGCAAGCAGAAATAAAAAAGATCTGTTTAATTTGATGAGTGTTTATCTCGATGCCGTATTTTTCCCGAAAATTAGTAGGGAAACATTTATGCAAGAAGGTTGGCATCGCGAATTAGAGTCTGTTGATAGTGAGATGATATACAAAGGGGTGGTCTTTAATGAAATGAAAGGAGTTTTTTCCGATCCTGAAAGCGTTTTAGATCGACATTTAAATCATTCTTTATTTCCAGATACTGCTTATGGTTTTGAGTCTGGAGGAGACCCCGAAAATATCCCAGATTTAACCTATGATGAATTCAAGGGATTTCACGAAAAACACTATCATCCTTCGAATAGCCGCCTTTTTCTTTACGGAGATGGAGATACGCTGGAATACTTAGAGTTCATGCAGAATAATTTTCTCAGTGAATTTAAAAGGACGACTCCAGATTCTTCCATAGCGTTACAATCAAGGTTTCATGAGCCGAAGCGAGAAGAGATTCCTTATTCAATAGCAAAAGACGAATCGGAAGAAAAGAAGACCTTTGTGTCTGTTGGGTTAGTGTTGAATAAATCTACCGATCAGGAACATTGCATGTCGTTAAATATATTAAGTCACTTGCTCTTAGGCACACCCGCATCTCCACTTAGGAAAGCCCTTATTGAATCTGAACTTGGAAGTGAAGTCATTGGTGGAGGGTTTGACGATCAAAGATTGGAGACCAGTTTTGCCGTTGGTTTGAAAGGTGCTGAAAAGGAAAAAGAAGAGGAAATACTAGAGTTAATTTTTAGAGTTTTACAAGAGTTAGCGGATAACGGAATTGAAAAAGACATGGTTAAAGCTGCTGTGAATTCGGTCGACTTTAAATTGCGCGAGGCCAACTTTGGCGGGTTTTCCAAGGGCATAGTTTACAATATTCAAGCTCTAGGTTCTTGGTTGTACGGCGGTGATCCTTTGATGCATCTTCGGTATGAAGAGGTCATGAAAACCATAAGAGAGAAATCGGAAAATGGTTATTTTGAAGCCTTAATTCGCGAAAATCTTTTAAATAACCGCCATCGCAGCGTTGTGATTGGAATTCCTAAAGCTGGGTTAACGGAAGAAACGGAAGAGAAAACAAAAAAGAAATTAGCTGAATTTAAATCTAAGTTGAAAGCCAATGAATTAGAGCAGACAGAGGAAGAGACTAAAAAACTCCAAGAACTTCAGTTAGTCCCAGATTCTCCAGAAGCGTTGGCGACACTGCCAAAGCTCGGTTTGGAGGATTTGGATGAAGCTGCTGCTGAGTTCCCGTTTGAAGAAAAGCAAAAAAACTCCCCAAGGGTTTTATTTCACGATTTATTCACAAACAAAATTGGCTATATTCAGATTGGATTTAATACTAAAGCTGTTCCTGTGGATCAACTACAATACTTGACTTTATTAGGCCGATTGATTCTTGAAATGGGGACTAAAAAAAGTAGTTATGTTGACATCTCTCAGAGAATGGGCATTCATACTGGAGGAATTCGGACCAGCCATTTTTCTTCCCTCCGATTAGACGAGAAGAGTAAAATTGTTTCGTATGTTTTTTTTAGCGGAAAAGCGGTGTTGGATAAATTGGACGAGCTTTTTGGGATTTATCGAGAACTATTGGGAGAGTTTGATTTTTCTGATTCTAAGAGATTATTGGATATCATTCGCGGTGCTAGAGCAGATATGGAGGCTTCTATTGTGCCAGCTGGAAACCAATATGTTATCTCTCGGTTACACGCCTATAATTCCAACATTGGGAAATACGATGAGTATACCGGCGGAATAGAATATTTCAGATTTTTAGAAACCTTGTTGAAAAGAGTAGAGGAAGATCCTAAAGAAGTTGCAAACTGTTTTTCCCGAGTCGCCAAAAGCATATTTACGAAGGAAAATATGCTTGTAAATATTACTTCGGAGTCTGCTGACTATTCTAAATTTGAAAAAGAAGTAAATGCCTTAGCCGAGATATTTCCAGAAGGAAAAAAAGAGGAAGCCGCCTTGGACTTTCCATCGTACGACATAAACGAGGGGTTTTTAACTGCAGGAAACATACAGTACGTAGGCAAGGGAGCTAACCTTTACGAGTGGGGCTATAAATATTCGGGAAAATTTGAAGTATTAAAGGCGATTTTAAACACACAATACCTTTGGGAGAACGTGCGGATGAAGGGAGGAGCCTATGGCTGTTCTGCTTCTTTTGATCATTATAGCGGTGACTTTGCTCTTGTTTCTTATAGAGATCCAAACTTAGAAGAAACCATAAGCGTGTTCGATGATATATCAGATTTTATCTCTAATTTGGATTTATCGAAAGATGAGTTGGACAAATTCATTATTGGTTGTGTTGGGAGATTGGATCCCCCTTTGACTTCAGATAGGAAGGGGTCTATTTCCATGGTGGATTCGCTTACAGGAATGACTCATGAGCTAAGGCAAAAAAGACGAGCTGAACTTATGACCACAACTCTTCAGGATATTAAAGAGTTTGCCCCTCTGTTTCAAAAAATTAAAGAGTCTGGCTCAATTTGTGTTTTAGGCAATGAAGGGAAAATTAAGGCGTCGAAAGATTCTTTTAACCAATTGGTTAAAGTTTTTAATTAGTGGAAATTAAGCCTGATTTCTGAGTTTCTTTAACTAGTTTTTTGAGTAAGTTCAAATTCTGTCAGGTTTCTAAAGTTTCAATTCCTTTAGAGACAGCATATAAAATTCTCTCGGGAGAGCATGGTTTAATTAACAGATAATTAATTCCAAGTTGATTGCTGTACTCTCCTAATCGAGAGTCGGGGTAAGCTGTAGCGACAATACAAAAGAATTCTAGAATAATATTTCGAAACTCTTTGATTAAGTTTAAGCCCCCCTAGCCACCGTTCATTCCATCTAATCTAATATCGATAATTACAATTTCTGACTTAAATGTTTTTAATAGCTCCAATGCTTTTTTTGCATTGTGGGCTATTCGCAGGGTTGCGCCTGCTTTCGAGAGAATATTCCCTACCGAAGCAGCATATTCTACATCTACGACGAGCTCTTTCCATTCATCTTTAATTTTCATCATTAGAATTATTATATGTAATCTCACTATTAGTATAAATTATATTTTTGTGCCAAAACTGTTTCATTTCAAGATAATTTGTAAATGAACATTTAAAGGGCATTTATTTTATTAAGAGTTTGTTTTCTCATTTTTGGACGATTGAGGAAAGTATTTCCAATGATTTGACACCGGTTGGACTTTTTACTTTGGGAAAGAGCTTTGAGGACAAGCTTAATCGGCCAATTTTTAAGGGCTTTCGAGTTTTTTGTGGAAAGTGAATGGGGGAGTAGTAGTTTGGCACTAAACATGCATTTAAACATGAGGAGAGGTTGAGACGCCAAAAATTCTATCAGAATTTTTAGCACCGCAATAGCGCGAACTTATACTCAAAGGAGAAAAAATGTTAAAACGCCGAGAAATCCTCCAACTGTTGAAAGAAATTGGTGTCACGAGCATGAATGATATAAAAAAAACGTGTCGAATTTATGAAGATTATTTCCTCGACCCATTTAGTGGTAGGTTTTCTCCAAAAGAAACTGACTTAAAAGCTTTAAAATAAGGCTTGAGCCGCTTTAAAAGCCTCTTCCATATTTGGTAATTCGGCTAGTTTGGAAACAATTTCCTTATAGCGGACAATACCGTTTTTATCTAAAACAAATACAGCGCGAGCCAAAAGGCGATTTTCTTGGATTAAGAGTCCTGATGACTTTCCAAAAGAGGCATCTCTATAGTCTGAGAGAAAAATCAAATTATTTATTTTGGCGTTTTTAGAAAAACGTTTTTGTGCGAAGGGTAAATCTCTGCTAATGGTGATTAAATTGGAGTTTTGATCCAAGCCGTGGTTTTCTTCGCTCAAAATATGTGTTTGTTTTTCGCAGGTTGGTGTGTCTAAAGATGGTACAACGCTTAGAATAGTTACTTTTCCTTTGAACGAATCTAAGGAAGTGATTGTTAATGATAAGTTTGAAAGTTCTATATCAGGCAAAGGTTTTCCCACTTTGATATGGTCTCCCATGAGCGTTAGAGGGGTGTCGCCTAATGTGATTTTTAAAACATCGCAGTATGCTGATGAGATTTGTAAAAAACTGAAAAATAAAACAATTGGCAATAAGAAAATTTTTTTCATTTGGTAAGTCTCCATGGTGCTTGTGTTGTTTATCTTTTAAAACTCTACTATGGTAACTCCATCGCCACCTTCTTCTCTATCTGCTGCAATAACCTTCCCTAATCCGCAGCTTTTCAAGTAATCCCTAACAAATCTTTTGATCTTTCCCATACCATGTCCGTGATTGATTTTCACTCGATCCACATTATTTATTAACGCCTGATCTATAAACGCTTCTAGAGCATTTTTTGCTTCTTCGACACGCATGCCATGTAAGTTGCATGAATGTTGTGGATTGGAATTGGTGTGCGCTTGCACAGTGAACTTCATTTCGGGGAGAAAGGAGTTTTTTTGTCGATTAACTTCTCCTGGATGTCCCTTAATTTTTTTTGCGTCAATTAGAGAATCAAAGTTACCGATACGAACCCGTAGTTTATTTTTATTCTTTGGGCTTTCTAGCAAATATCCCTTAGTGCCATATTCGCTAAGAATCACGGGATCTCCTTCGCTGAGTTCTTCTACGGGAATATTCCATTCAGAAAAATCTGCCAAATTAGCATTTCTCATAGATCGGTCTACAGAATGTAATATGCTTTCGGCTTTTTTAATGGAGCCGGAACTCTTAGACTTCTTTGCATTATCGATAATCTGGCGAATTTCTCGTTTGGACTCTTGAACCGTCTTTTTTAAACGCTTTGCTTTTTCTTTTTCAAATTCAATTTCTAGTTCTCGTAGTCTTGCGGCTGTTTCTTCGTTTTCTTTTTTTAAGGTATTCGCTACTTGGAGATCGTCTTGAATCCGATCTTTGTCCTTTTCGAGTTTGATTTTTTGTTTGTGTAAAGATTCTAAAAGAGTCGCTGCTTGATTATCGTTTAAATCGTATATTCTTCGAGCGCGTTTAATAACGTTGGCAGGAAGTCCCAGTCTCTCAGCTGTTTCTAAAGCTGCGCTTCCTCCAGGCGCTCCTAGAATGAGTTTGAACGTTGGCTTAGATTGATCTTCGTTAAACTCCATACATGCGTTAATGAATCCAGGTTCTGTTTGCGCTAATGTTTTTAATGCGAGGTAGTGAGTAGATACAAAGGTTGTGATTTCCCTTTCGTTCAATTCGCGTAATATGGATTCTGCTAACGCAGCTCCTTGTGCAGGGTCTGTTGCGACTCCTAACTCATCAAGTAAAACTAGAGAGCCCCTAGGAGAAAAATCCAAGATATGAATCATCTTTTTTAAATGTGCAGAAAAAGTAGATAAGTTTTCCCTAACGTTTTGATCGTCGCCTATATCTGCATATATTTTAGGAAAGAACGGGATTTCTGAGTTTTCGCCGACAGGAAGTAAAAGTCCTGCTCGAGCCATGAGTGCCATGGAGCCGACGGTTTTTAAAATAACAGTTTTCCCACCTGTATTGGGCCCTGAAATGATAACGGTTAGAGAGTCTTGTCTGATCATAATATCGTTTGCGACAACTCCCTGTCCGTCTAGAAGCAACTCGGGATTACGAGCCTTTTTTAATTGTATACTTTCTTTACTAGAAAATTTAAAGACCTTAGCTTGCATCCTTTTTGCTAATTTAACTTTTGAGTTTATTAAGTCAAAAGCACATAAAACTAAGAGATTTGATTTAATGATCTCCGAATATTCCAAAACATTTTTGGCAAGTTGTTTGAGTATGCGGATGCGTTCTCGTTCAACATCTATACGCTTTATTTTGAGCTGATTATTTAAGGGAATGATTTTAGATGGTTCCAAGTAAAGCGTTGATCCACTACCAGACGTGTCGTGAACAATACCCTCTATTTTTGATTTAAATTCGGAACGAATAGGAAGAACAACGCGCCCTTCACGTTCGGTTACGTAAGAATCTTGGAGATTTTCTCTGACTTTAGGTTGAGATAAAAGCCTTTCGACCACCACGTCCAACTCGGTTTTGGCTGTTCTGACAGCTTTAGCTGCTTGTTTTAATTCAGGCGAGGCGTCTTCTTTTATTTCTCCTTCGTCGTTTATACAGCGATTTAATGTTTCGAATAAATCTGAAGCGGAGTCTAATGCCTCGGCTCGTTTTTTTAAGTTAGGAGCGATAGGTGTTTTTTTAAAAAATAGATCAATTGTACGAGTTAAACGCAGTAAGTTTAAAATTTCTAATCCTTGAGAGGCATCAAGAATCCCTGCTTTTGGTAGTGATTTTAGGGTTTGTTCTACATCCTCAAAATGAGATAGAGGTATGCTCGTTCCAGATTCTTCTAAGCGTAAAGCTTCAATAGTTTCACCTAAAGAACGTTTTGCTTCTGTAAATTCAACTTCCGGGAAAAAAGAAAGACATCTGATTTGCGTCGCGGATGAATATGAGTAGTCTGCTAAGGTTTTTTGGATTTGTTCCCAACCTAAGATGGACATTGAGCGGTTAAGGAGGTCGTCCGATGGAGGTTGAATAGAGTTCATTGATTCCATGCAATTTGAGTTTTAGGCTCCATGCTAATAGATAACATCGCATCGAACATTAAGTTAGGATCTCTTCGGTTTTTATAACTTCTTAACAAGACGCCTAGATTTTTTTTAACTATTCCATTAAATCCAATAGTGGAATCGCTAGGAACTAATGTGTTGCCTTTATCGACAATTTGTCTGTTAAGAATTGTTACTGATTTGGAGAAGTCTATCATATCCGAATTAAGATAAATTTCATAGTCTATTAAGTTTTTGCCCATAATTTCAATTCGGTTTTCTGTTCTTAATGTAGCGAATAAAGTTGCGACTTTTCCATTTTGAATATTTAAAGTCTCTTTTTCTGGGCCTGGAATTTGTAGTGCGGCCATTTTTTTCCCTTTGGTGACTCGAGCCCAATAAATGGGAGTTAAATGGTTTTTTTCTCTTGTCATACGAATTACTCTTGGATTTACAATTCTCTCTTGCAAGCTAAGCCAAGCGACCATAGGAGTAATTTCTGCTTTAGGTAAAAAATGTCCGCCATGCGCCATACCCGATTCTTTGTGCTCTCTAAATACGACTGGATATTTCATGTCGGATAGAATTTTATTTACTCGGCGTAAATAAGCAATTGGAAACATGGGATCCTTAGTTCCATGAATAATGTAAATAGGAGTGTTGCTTAAATTAACCAAAAAAGTCATGAGACGTTCTTTGATGCCCCCAGCGATTGGAATAATTCCGGCAAAATAGTCTGGGTAGTTCATTCCTATCATAAATGCCCCAACAGCTCCGTTTGATAATCCAGAAAGAAAAATTCGATTTTGGTCTACTAGATACGTTTCTTGAGTTTCCTGGATTAACCGTAAAACAATTTCTTCTGCGGTTTTGGACCACCAAGCTCCCATAGGATATGTGGGACAAATAATAATGAATTTTTCTCCTAATCTCTGAGACCATTTTCTGACAGTGTTGTCTCCAGAGCCTCCCATTCCATGTAATATGACGATCAGCGGCAGTCGTTTTTCGGAATCTGGAGCATAGCGGGCATACGAGTAAGTTTTGCCGCGGTGCTTTAATTTTATTCCCTGTTGTAAGCCTGTTTGCCCGTTTGAATTAATAGATCGTTTTACTAGGGAGTTTCTAACAGATTCGTGTGAGACTTTTTTTTCTTTTAAGCGATTTAAAATATGGTTTTCAATTTCCAAATCTGGAGCTATCAAAAAAGCTTCGATGTCTCCGGAAAAATCATAGGTTATATCGGTTACTATCGAAGGAACTTTTACTGAAGCACTTTTTATTGATGCATTTTCTTCTTTTGGTAATGGACTCCCTGCGCATGCGGCAAATAAAACGATGAAGGTCACAAGTAGAACGAAATTTTTCATGATGAATTAGTTTATGAGGGATTAATTATAAGACAATTGACCTAGCCGGGCTGGGGGAGCTTTTCAGGCTCAGTAGTCCATTAGATTTATTAAATTGTAATATGATTTAGCTCGATATAAAATAGACAAAGAGTTTTTTTAGCCTGTTTTAAAATAAAATTGCTAAAGAGGGACTTTTCTCTTCAATTCATACCTGTTTCAGTTGCATTTCCTCCACATTTGAAAAATTCTTAATGTCTTATTTTGAAGCCATAAAATTAGGGAAAATAGAGTATACCTCAAAAAAAAAAGTACTATTTCAATGTCGAAAAAGCGGTTTTGTGTTTTTAGGGCAAGCTCTTCTTTGTCCCGAAAAAAAAGGTATAGGCGTTGAGTTATTTAACGAAGGGTTTTGGGAGCGATTTGAAAACAAACAGATGGTTTTGGATTTTTTAGAAGGGTCGCTATTGAAACTGTTAAAAGCTTCTAACCAAATCCCTTCCGAAGATTTTGAAAATGTTGTTTCTATTTGGGAAAAACAAAGAGGTAAAGGGACGGAAGGAAACAAGGTTGTAGAGAGCGAAGAGATAGAAAAAAGCCTAAGCAAATTATTCAGTCTTCTAAATAATGAATATTTTTATGGAAAGATTCAAGCGCAAATAGAGTGGGGAAAAGGTTACCGAAGTGGCGCACGTAGATCTTTTCGTTTTGGTTCTTACGATATAAAGAAGAAACGAATTAGGATTAACCCCGCTTTAAAGAAAGATTTTGTCCCTGGATACGTTTTAGAACTGACGGTTTTTCACGAAATGTGTCATCAGTTTGTTCCTCCCATAAGGAGTAACGGTAAGTGGCGAGTTCACCATCCTGTGTTTAAGAAAAAGGAACGCGAGTATCGTTTTTATCGTGAAGCATTATTGTGGGAAAAACAGCATTGGAAAAAATTAATTGCCATAAATTGATTTTGCTTGAAATAGTTGAGGGATAAGCTGCCCTATGATATTCTCAAGGCTTGTTCCCGTATAGAATAACAGTATCATTTATATTCTCTTGAGAATCTTGAGTATCATTCATAGTATCATTC
>CAWVUN010000006.1:0-12514 GCA_963932495.1 uncultured bacterium | reverse complement strand
GCACTTATTAGAGAGTTTAAAATTAAACCCATTTCGCCATTAACTCGAAGTATAGGCTAAGATCCTGAAACAATATGTAAGTCAGAAGTGTCTTGTTCATTCATCAATTTAAAAAATGCGTCAATTTTTGCCATAAACCAATTATCCTGTGTTTCCAGGTTCTATTAAAAAATCCCTCAAAACATTATTTTCACTCTTAGGCAAGTTCAATATTCTACCATTCAATGCTAATTGAACCCCCTGACTATTCCCAACGGTTATTTTAAACTTACTCTCCCCCCGGAAGGTTTTACCTGTGCCTTGTGGTAAAATAAAATCTTTTTCACT
Organism: uncultured bacterium; assembly: GCA_963932495.1. Classification (GTDB taxonomy): domain Bacteria; phylum Nitrospinota; class Nitrospinia; order Nitrospinales; family JAJDAT01; genus JAJDAT01. Next base: position 12,187 of record CAWVUN010000006.1, on the reverse strand, counting down.
TCCCCCATCAATGACTAAATGAAACCAAGATTCTTGTTTAACTCGAATAGTAAGCTCTAAGGCCCCCATGCTAATAGAATTATTTTTGCTTTCTATCCCTTCGGTTGTATCATTTTTACTAACGACTTCCATGTCTTTTTGTTTTTCTGTTTTCTTAGCAACTCCAATTTTTTTAAAGGGTGCTGAGGAATTAGCTGAAACCGTATTAACAACACCCAATGAAATATTCGAGCTGGCAATAGATTTTTCTTCGTCGAGAGGCTCGGCTAGTATTGGGTCATTTTTTTTAGCTTTGTCTGAAGAAGAGTTTTTTGTAAATTCCGAACTTGAAATTGACTCTTGATCTAAAACTCCAAATAAATTTGACACACCAAAAGAAACACATCCAAGGATTAAAATTACCGCTATTACGCTCATAAGCCTGTAAAACTTTAAACTCCTTAAATAAGTCTCATTTTTGTCTCTTTCTTCTTTTAGGAATTTATCTTTCCGAATGCAACCAATTGTCTGATCAAATTCGCTTAATATTCCTTCAATATCCGCTCCGATAGCCTTTGCATAAGAGTGAACAAATCCACGCACGAAAATCTCTCCGGGAATAGCTTCATAATAATTTGTTTCCAAAGCTTCTAGGAAACACATTTGAATTTTCGTGCTTTCAGCTATTTCTTCCAGAGGGATACCGCGCATTTCGCGCTCGCTCTTCAAATATTTACCAAAATCGTCAACCATTACTTTTCAGCTTAAGGAATTAATTGAAGGTATTCTTGTGCTTCTGGCTCAAATCTACCTTCTTTATCCAGTTGTAAAACTTGTTTAAATTCTTTCTTGGCGCCATCAATGTCTTTTTCTTCAAAAGTAATAAAGCCAACTCATGCCTGACTCGAAAGAACTTTGTCTTTAAGATCAAAGCCTTTTTCAAAGATTTTATGGCTAAATCATCACTTCAATTTCTTTTAGCGCCAAGGCTAAATTAAGTCTAATAAATGCGCTTTCTTGAATTTTTAATGCGTTTTGCCATTCAGTCATCGCTTTATCAATATCACTTTTTGAATAATAACAAAGAGCCAGCCCATTATACACCTCTTGAGGAGCTGAAAATCCTGGCTTTTCCAAACTTTGCCTTAATTCAAAAATTGCTTTATCCAAATTTCACAAGGTCATATAGAGTCTCCCCAGATTCCGGTGAGCCTCAATATAATTGGAGTCTATCTTAAGAGTTTTATAGAGTTCATCTTCCGCATTTTTGGAATCTCCATCTTCCAAATAAGCAGTCCCTAACGCTAAATGATAATTCGGCTCGGTGGGATCCATTTGGATTGCTTTATTCAAATGTGCGTACATATCCGATTTAGCAATAATAGTCCTATCTTCAATAGCTTACCGGTATTTAATGTTCGCTTGAACTGGATTATGTTGTTAGAAAAGAAATACAGGAAGATCGCACCGAAATCCCTCAAACGCACAAACCAAAATTCAACCTTTTAAAGATCTCAATAGTCAAAATATAACTCCCCTATTTTGACAACGCCTTAAATTGGAAAGAAAGGCTAATTATATCAGACAGGATAAACGTTCTCAATAAGTAGGACCGACTTAAATCATGTATTCTTTTTCATAGCGCATTGGGAGTCATACCCGTGGGCTTTGCTTTAAAACGGAAATTATAATTTCCTTTAATAAAAATTAAGAGCTCGTCATAACTCCTAAAGTGTTCAGTAAATCCGTAGTCTTCACCTGTATATTCACAATTTTCAGTACTATGTTCTCTGCAGATATAAGGCCTTTGATCATAAATACCGCATTGATTTTTGGATGTCAAAAACCTGCAACGATTATGAATCATAATATGCCATCTTTTTTTATATATATAAAACGTGACATTTTCATGCGCTATCTGCCATAGCAATGATTCGAAATCTTTGCGGTTCACTGGTACATCAACTTCAAATGCAAAATAAGTACAACATTTAGAAGGAAGACATTTAGCGCACTGATCGTCATCTTCAGAAAACGAACCATCTTTAGTCGACATAATTGCCTATCAAAAATCGTTAGAAATTAATTCTGCTAAGAACTACAATTTATAAAATCCCATTGAGAGATAAAAAAGATTAAAAAAACGCACTAAAAGTTATTACTCGCAACTTTAAATTTCGTATGTCATAGAAATTTAAAAACTCTGATTTCTATCATCAATTCTATAAAGCTTTGTATGTCTTGCATATTGAATCACTAAATCATTTTAATCATTAGTTATCGCCCTATTAATATTGCTATACCTTTCCCCCATTACTTTACTTGATGGTTGGTATTGGTCTATTATATCTATATATGTGTACTGAGAAACTTCGTTTGCCAGAAACTCCATAATTTTACTAGTTTCATCTAGAAAACCTGGCATGACTCAACGGGTCGCTTCATGGGCGCACCCCATAGTTCTCCTGTTCTATGTAATTTACTGTACGCCGGTTTGAATGTAGCGTTTACTTGAAAAGAGCTTACTGGATTTTCAAATCTAAGATTTATTTAAAAACCTAACAAAAAGACGAACGATTAAACTTTTTTAAAATTTCATTAAAAAATTTTAGCACAAAATAATCGAACCGCTTAAGCTTTAAACCTTCTTCTTATCTCCTGGTTTCCCTTATCTAAACTCAAACCAGGTATCAACACTGATAAATAAGCTCTTACTTGCATTTAAAAGATCAAGATATTAGCAAAGCTTTCATTTTTTTAGAGATGTCAACGGTCGAAAAACTCCTTAAAATCAAAGTCCAATATTGACCAAGTCTTTATTTTTTTGGGAGTCGGTATTGCTATATATTTTGGTTCGTTAGAAAACGGCTTTGTCTTTGACGACAACTTATACATTCTCCAAAATCATTTAATTAAACATTTGGATATTCTTTCACTAAAGGATATCTTTACTTCCTTTTATAAATGGGACTACCTTCCACTAAACCACCTCTCCTTGGCAATAGACTATTCGCTGCATAAACTAGACCCAGCGGGATATCGACCTACTAATATAATATTACCTATTGTCAACGCCACACTTATATTTCGACTATTTTTTATAATCTTTGGCAATAAAAGAATCGCTCTATGGACGGGGTTATTATTTCTAATCCATCCTATTAACGTAGAAAGTGTAGCGTGGATTTCTGAAAGAAAAAATGGCTAAACTTTCACCCTAGTATCTTTGTGACAATCGGATTAGTTTTACTTTCGGTACTTTGTCTTTTGACACTGTCTATTTTTAAAAGTGACTTAAATCTATGGAAGGACAGCGTAAAACTAAACCCCAATCATTCTATTTCCGTTATGAACGTAGAACTGACTTATTGGGGAAGGCAAGAACTTAACCAAGCTTTAGTTCATTTATATCATGCTAATACTTTAATCCCCAAAAATGTAGTTGCTAAAGAATACCAGGGACTTATTTAAGAAGAATTAGGCAAATTTTCAGAAGCTAAATTGGTTTACTCAGAAATTCTAAACATTTATCCTAAAAGAGCCGAAACGAGTAACCATCTTGGAGTTTCACATATTGCGGAGGGAAAAATAGACGACGCACTTAAAATTATCCAAATGGCTATTCAAAGCAACCCTAACTTTGCTTTAGCTCATTTCAATCGCGCAGTATTTTTATTTCAACTTGGAAAACGTGAAGAGGCATTTCAAGAGTTTAAGTTAGCTGCCAGACTGGAGCCAAATAATTCAAAGTTTCAATACCAACTAGGGTTATTTTACTTAAAAGTTCGAAAAGAAAAAGACCAGGCTATTTTCTACCTTAAGAAAAGTATACGTCTAGACCCTGATAGGAATATCAAACTTGAGGTTATAAATCTATTGAATAAAAATTCATAAACTCAAAAAAGAAGAGAATTATCTAATCTTTATTCTTCTGTTGGAGGCTTATCAATTTCTGTCCGATGCCGAATAATTTTTCCTTCTACAATATATACAACGTCTTCGGCAATATTAGTCGCTAAATCGGCAATACGTTCTAGATATCGGGAAGCACTCAATATATAAAGCATCTTCTGAATATCATTTGGGTTTTTTCGGACTTCTTCTTGAACAATTTGATACATTTCTTTCAGGGCATCGTCTACATCTTCATCTGTAGCACAAATTTCTCTCGCTAATTTTGAATCTTGTCCTACAAAAGTATCTAAACTTGCCTTAAGCATCCAAAGAGCCTTACTCGCCATATCTTTAAAAGTTGAAGGTAGCTCAAACTGTCCATATTTTTGCAAATCGATCGACCTTTCTGCCAAATTCACTGCCATATCGGCAATTCGCTCCAAATCGTTATTCATCTTCAAAATAGCTACAATTAACCGAAGATCCGTAGCCACTGGTTGATAGAGAGCAAGCGTTTTGAGACACTCTTCTTCCAATTCCACTTCAGCTTGATCAATTCGCTCGTCTGACTTAATTACTTCCATAGCTAAATCAAAATCTCTTCCACTTAGAGATTTTAAAGATTTATCGACGCTCTGTTCAGCCAATGCGCCTATAGAAAGAAGCATCTTTCTTAATGTTTCTAACTGATTTTCAAAATGATGAGAATGCCTAGACATAATTTATCCGTATGATAAAAGTTTTTCACCCAAACCTACCGGTAATATAATCTTCCGTTTGTTTTTTGTTCGGATTTGTAAAAATATGGTCCGTCGGGCCAGACTCAATCAATTCGCCCATCAGCATGAACCCAGTATCGTCTGCAACGCGGGCTGCCTGTTGCATGTTATGAGTAACAATCAGTATTGTATATCGCTCTTTTAATGAAACAATTAATTCTTCTATGCGAGTGGTTGCAATCGGATCTAAAGCAGAGCAAGGTTCATCCATTAAAATAACTTCCGGATCTACCGCCATAGCTCTAGCAATACATAACCTTTGCTGTTGTCCGCCAGAAAGTCGCAAAGCACTTGAATCAAGCCTATCTTTTACTTCGTCCCAAAGAGCGACGTGTTTCAACTTTTCTTCCACCAAATCGTCTAATTCAGCTCTATTATTTTTACCGTGGATTTGAGGACCGTAAGCAACATTTTCCCTAATACTTTTAGGAAATGGGTTAGATTTTTGAAAAACCATCCCAATAGTTTTACGTAATTCATTGACTGGCCAATTGGGATCAGTGATACTCCGACCTTCAACTTCAATGACTCCCTCCATCCGACAACCATCCACCAAATCATTCATTCGATTTATGCATCGCAATAAGGTGGATTTTCCACAACCTGAAGGCCCAATCAAGGCGGTCGCCTTATGCCGAGCAATTGACATATCAATGCCTTTCAGAGCTATATTATCTCCATAATAAAACATAACATTTCTTATGCTTACGGCAATGTCCTCTCCATTTACCTCAAAATTATTTTGAGGCTTCAAAGAACCTTTTTCTAAAGAAGAGCCTTCGCCACTCGTTCTAGTCCGAAGCGAAATATTTATGGCCTTTTCTTTAGTTTCCGTCTTATCTTCACTCATGACTTCAAATCCTATAGTTCACTTTCTTTAAAACCCTCCCGCAGTTAATTTCTTTCGGAGACGGTTACGCATAACTACTGCTGAAATATTTAGTAAAATAACTATACCAATTAATAGCAAAGTGGTAGTAAAAACCATGGGCCTTGAAGCATCTACATTAGGAGACTGAAATCCCACATCGTAAATATGAAACCCCAAGTGCATGAATTTTCTTTCTAAATGAAAAAAAGGCCATACTCCATCTAATGGCAATGAAGGTGCTATTTTTACGACACCAGTAATCATTAACGGCGCCACTTCTCCTGCCGCCCTCGCCATAGCTAAAATCAAACCAGTTAAAATAGAAGGCATTACCGCAGGAAATACCGCTTTAAAAATAGTTTCTGCCTTAGTACAACCAAGAGCTAAAGAAGCTTCTCTAATACCTGGGGGAACAGCCGCCAATCCTTCTTCAGTAGAAACAATGACAACAGGAACCGTCAATAGAGCCAACGTTAAAGAGGCCCACAATATACCCCCTGTTCCAAAAGTCGGAGTAGGTAGCTTTTCTGGAAAAAACAATTGATCAATTGACCCTCCCAGGGCGTATATAAAAAAACCAACTCCAAATACACCAAATACAATCGAAGGTACGCCAGCCAAATTATTAACAGCAATACGTACTATACTCACAAAAGGACCCGGTTTAGCGTATTCTCTCAAATAAAATGCAGCTAGCACTCCTAATGGAGCGGCAAATAAGCTCATCACCACAACCATCATAACTGTGCCAAAAATCGCAGGAAAAACTCCTCCCTCAGTATTTGATTCCCGGGGATCGTCAAAAACAAACTCCATTGCCTTAGATAGGGAAAATAGCGTTTTATCAAAAAAATTAAACTTATTCGGTCTATACACCCTAACAAGTTGAGACAATTGAATTTTTTGTTCAACTTTTTCGGAAACCCTAACAATCACGTGACCTTTAAGTTGTTCTCTAAATTTGGCCAACTGCTTTTCAAATTGATCGTTTTTCGATCTTAAATCGGTCAAACGTTTTTCGGTATCGTCTTTATCTTTTTGCGTTAATTCTCCATCAAGTTCTAATTTCTTTAAATGTAGGCGAATGGTTTCTATTTCATGGCTGATTTTCCCAATATCTGATTTTTCAATTCCATGAATTTCTTCTCGTTTTTCAAGAATAACCGGAATCAGCTCGTTTAAGTAATCCCATGCCTTTTCTTCTCCAACCACTGGAGGCTTATCACCAAAACTGACCTCCTCAACTAACCCGTGAAAATTTCCCCATTCCAATCTTTCAATAACCACGGTAGTCGTAATAATCTTTTTTGATTGAATAGAATCATGATCTATCCATAGATAATCAGTACCATCAATATCTCGATTCCCTTTTTTAACTTTGATTCGCAAACGCTCTTTTCCAGAATCTCCTACCTTAGATCCAGGGATTGACTCAGTTTCTTTTTCTTGGACAAAAAGTGAACGGCCATCCTTCAGAATATATTGATAAACATTTTCAGGTATAAAATACCCTAAACCATTCTTTACAACAATTCCGAGCAATCCTGTAACCATAATCATGGAAAGTGCTAACGCCGCTCCTGTGAGCCAAATAAAAAAATCTCCACGATCCCAGACTGTTTTCAAAGAACTTTATACCTTTCCCTCAACCTAAGCCGTACCCACTCCGCTAAAGTATTGGCAACAAATGTAAAAATAAAAAGAAGCAGCGCAGCTAAAAAAAGCAATCGAAATAAGGTCCCGCCTTCAGGGGCTTCGGGCAATTCAACCGCTATATTTGCGGAAATAGCTCGAAAACCTGAAAAAATATTCCAGTCCATAATTGGGGTATTCCCCGTAGCCATTAACACGATCATCGTTTCTCCAACGGCCCGACCAAATCCAATCATAATTGCCGAAAAAATTCCAGGACTTGCCGTAGGTAAAACAACCTTTATACCAGTTTGCCAGGGGGTTGCCCCTAGAGCCAAAGAGCCCGCTTTCAAATGACTCGGAATATTTGAAAGGGAATCTTCGGCAATTGTGTAAATTATGGGAGTGACAGCAAACCCCATGGCCAAACCAACCACCAACGAATTTCTTTGATCGTAATCCAATCCTAAAGAATTATTCAGCCATAACCTATAATCTCCGGCAAAGGCAAAACCTTCAATCTGACCGGAAAGTCCAAGCCCCATTAAAGACCCAATAATTACTAAAATCGTCACAGGCCATAGTTCCGAACCCGCTTTTCTGCCAAACGTTAAAATCTCTGGATATTTTTCTTTTGCGACTAAATAAACGAATATCAAAGCCATAACTATAAAAGGCGAAATAATTAAACCCGGAAGTAATTTTTCAATATTTGGGGCCAGCCAAAGAGCCGCAAAAAAACCTAAAACAACACTCGGCAGAGCGGCCATAATTTCAATAATGGGTTTAATCAAAGCTTTATATTTCGGATTCATGAACTCTGAAGTGTAAAACGCTCCAAATAAAGCAATGGGAACAGCAAATAATATTGCATAAAAAGTTCCTTTTAAAGCACCATGAATTAAAGGCATCAAACTAAATTTAGGTTCAAATTCATCAGAACCACCTGTGGACTGCCACACAAAATCAGCCTCTTTATAGCCTTCATAAACAACCTCGCCGAAAAGTGTTCTCCAGCCAACTTCTGGATGAGGGTGATTCATTTTCCAATTAAAAAGACTTCCATCGGAACCAGCCAAAATTAACCCATCATTCTTTGGAGCTATTAAAGCGGCTAAAACACCTTTTCTATTTTTTAGAGGCACATCAAAATGAGTACTCCCGGAAGTCCCATAATGATATTTAACCTTTCCAGTAGAATCTCCAGTTATGAATCCTTTATTTCTCAATGAAACTTGAATAACGGAAATTTCTTTTTCATGAGGTTCAAAAGCGTGCATTGGCATTAGACGCCTCGCTCCTCCTTTTTCCCTTATAATTTGATAGGAATTTACCCCACCATCTTGGTCTCCAACAATTAGGGTTTGGCCGCCCAATAGAAAAGCCAGATTAGAAACTCCTATCCCTTCTCTAGCAGTGGCACCTAATGTATCCACCTCTACTTCGTCGCTCTTTGGATTTCCTAGAAAAACCCGTATCAATTGACCCGACCCAGAACCAACTAACAAAGTTTCTCCTTCTACACCAGAAACTAAGGCTGTTATTCCTCCTTTTTCAGGAACGACAATTTGTTTGGAATATTTTTTTTTCTTAACTTTCCCCATCATAGTTCGACTCTCTCTTACCGCTATCCAGAGGACCTTAGAAGCTTCAGAAGGAATGGCAATCCAATAGCCTTTTTCACCTTTAAAAAAAGCCATTCGTTTTATTGGGGAATTATCTGGCAATGCTTGAAACGGCAATTCAGTTTTCAATCTATGAGCAATACTTCTAATACCGTCTTTGAAAGAAACATCAAAGTTTAAGCGCGTTAAAATGACACGGCCATCGGACAAACCTAACGCAAAATTTGATTTACCAAACTTCACTACAGATTCAATTAAAGAGTCATTTAAGCCAGAAACTTTTATTTCAAGAAGAGGTTTGTTTTCAACCAAAGAATAGAAAGAAAATCCTTTAGGATGGATTTCATAAGCTATTTCTCTATACTCGTCAACTCCAACAAAAAAAACGTTGCCACTTTTTTCGCGAGGTTGAACGACACTAGTTAAGGTAAGCTCAGGACTTTTAAATAAAGGATAAGCAACTGCCAGAATGACAAAAAGAATAGCTGAAATAGCGAAAATAATCGATATCCCTCCAAAAGAAACCAAATACTTTGCCCAGCGGTCGACCCTAAGTCGGCGGACAATGTCCGCCGACTGAAACTTCGATTCCTTAGGATCTGAAGAAATATTTTCTAAGTTTTCCGTAGCTTTGTTACCTTCCATTAATTTGTCGTTGATCCACTCAATATACCCAAATCTTGTTGAGCAATGGCGTTAGCAATTGGGAAGTAACCATCTTTGACAACGATTTGTTGACCTTCCTTAGAAAGAACCATTTTCAAAAATTCATACGTCAATGGATCCAGAGCTTTTCCTGGAGCCTTATTAACATAGACAAACAAGAAACGACCTAAAGGATATTCACCTTCCAATGCATTTTCCGCAGTTGGTTCAACGTAATCTGTTCCACTTTCAGAAATAGGAATTGCTCGGACACTTGCAGTTTTATAGCCAATTCCGCTATAACCTGTGGAATATCTGTCAACACTAATACTTTGAACAACAGAAGCCGAGCCCGGTTGCTCTTTAACCGTATCTTTATAATCGCCTTTTTTCATAGCAATCTTTTTAAAGAAACCATATGTTCCGGAAGCTGAATTTCGGCCATAGAGACTGATAGGCCGTTTTGCCCATTCACCAGCCAAGCCAACTTGCGCCCAGGTCTTAATATCGTCATCCATTCCTCTACGTCGGTTTTTAGAAAAAATAGCGTCAATCTGCCCCAGAGAAAGTCCTTTAATAGGATTATCTTTATTAACAAAAACCGCCAAAGCATCAGCCGCAACTCTAACCAGAGTTGGTTTATAACCGTATTTAGCTTCAAAAGCATCTAACTCTTTATTTTTCATCCCTCGAGACATTGGGCCCAATTGAGCGGTAGCTGAAATCAATGCGGGGGGAGCCGTAGAAGATCCTTTGCCTTCAATTTGGACATTTATGTTTGGATATATCTCTTTAAATTTCTCGCTCCACAAAGCCATTAAATTATTGAGTGTATCGGAACCAATACTTGAAAGGTTACCGCTAACACCGCGATTTTTTTTATAATTTGGTAAATCGGGATCTACTTCAATTGGAACAGCCAAAACCACCGACTGCAATAAAACTATAAATGAAATTGCGAGTAATAAAAATTCCAAAAACCTCTTTATTCTCATTAAATCCTCCTTGAATAGTTTATTGTTCGCAATTATATTAATAATTCAGCTTTGGGAATTTATGAGGAGAACGTTAGATTTCTATTTGAGTTTTTTTGAATAACAGGAGTAAGCGTTAATAAAGTTCAAACTGTAAGATAATTATTAATTGTTAGATTCTTGTTAGATTAAAATTTGATTCCTAATAGAACTCTAACGAAACAGATATCCTGAAAACCCATATCCATAACTACTTATGAATAAATAAGTTACCCAAAGCTGCAAAAGTTATTGAAGAAAAGAAATACTCCTATTTCCTCAAGCATTCAGGCGAGAATTTAAATAACTACTTACTATAGCTTTGATAAATGAATCAGTTTTTCTAAAGAGATTCTGGAAGGAAAATATAGAAGGAAGAGCCAGCATTAGAAACACTTTCAACCCTAACTCGCCCACCATGAGCCTGAGCAATATGCTTTACAATAGAAAGTCCTAAACCCGTTCCCCCAGACTCTCTGTTTCTAGATTTATCCAATCGGTAAAATCTTTCAAATAGTCTGGAATGGTGTTCCTCAGGAATACCCTTTCCCCAATCTTTTACACAAACAAAAACTTCACCATTATAGATACCCCCACTAATCTCAACTCCTTTTTCGCTTTTTCCATATTTAATAGCATTTTGTAATAAATTAACTGTAGCTTGTTCTAAAAGATGAGAGTTTACGCGAATTTGCAAATTAGGCTCGCAAACTAGGTTAATAGGAGTTTGGGAAGCATCATTTTCTGTAAGATACAAATCAGCAGAATTCTTCAAAATATCACTAAGGAAAGCACTCTCTAAAGAAATCTGGGATTGCCCTGAATATTGTTCAATCCGAGAAAGTGTCAATAAATCTTCAACAATGGAATTTAAGCGGTCTGTTTGCTTAGCTATGATATCTAAAAAACGGTGAGCATTTTCAGGGTCATTCACCGCTCCTTCTCTCAAAGTTTCGACAAAACCTTTGATAGAAGTAATAGGAGTTTTTAATTCGTGCGAAACATTCGCGACAAAATCTTTCCGAGTATTTTCTAATCGTCTCAAACGAGTAACATCATTTAAAACTACCAGTGCTCCGATAGGATTATCATCAGCATTCCGTAAAATAGTTCCTAATGCTCGTACATGTAATTCCGTTCCATAATCCAATGTAAAATCTCCATCAATCATGGTTCGGCTATTTAAAGCTTTAGAAGTAAACTCTTGAAAATGAGCATTGCGAATAGATTCATGCAAATATTTTCCACGGCAGTCTTCAAAGCTAACGCCAAAAATTCGAGATGCCTCTTTATTCATCCCAATAATTTGCTCCTGGGTGTTTATTGCAATAACTCCCTCGGACATACTGGAAAGAATCGCTTCTTTTTCATTACGTTCCGCCGTAATAGCTTTGATTTGATCGTTTAGTTGACGAGCCATCTTATTCAAAGTTTCTGCAACTTGATCAATCTCAATATATTCAGTTTGCTTGAATTTATTTTTTAACAGTTCATGCGCAAATCGCGCAGCCGCTTTTTGTATCCCTGCTAACGGTAAAATAATTCTCTTAGATATCCATAAAGCAATACCAATCGAAAAAATGGAAATGAACAATGCTGAAAAAAGAAACCCTTTTTTTGCTCTATGTAAAGCCTGCTCTATAAATCCTCCAGGAATAGCTAGTCGAACAGCTCCTATTATTTTATCGTCACGAATAATTGGAGAAGCGACAAAAATCCAGTCGTCGCTAGTCTTCTTTTTTCTAAGAG
>CAWVUN010000005.1:0-13298 GCA_963932495.1 uncultured bacterium | reverse complement strand
TCTTTTGCTAGATCTTGTATATAGCTTGGGTTCTTGGGTTCTAGATTTGTGGCTTGTTTTAAATGGGACTCAGCTTTATCGAATTCGCCTCGTTTAATGAAATAACTTCCCAATCGATAATGAGTCGGCGCATGTTTTTCATCTATGCTTAGAGCTTTTCTATACAAAATTTCAGATTCGGAGAGTTGACCTAATTTTTCTAAGTACTCTCCCAAAATACTTGCTGGGTTTGGGTTGTCGTTGTCAGTTTGAACTGATGAACGTAATTGATTTAACGCGTCGTCGGTTTTTCCTTGTTCCATATATAAGGCGGCAAGATTGATACGGCTATTTGTGTCTTCACGGACATTCAAAATTTCTTTGTATAGCTTTTCTGCTTTTTCGGACTTTCCCTCGTCATGATAAGCAACGGCCAAGTTATATAAGGCAAAATGATTTTCTGGGCGAGCAATCAACGCAAGTTTATATTGTTCTATTGCTTTGCTATATTCTCCTTGGTCGTAAAAGTCTACCCCACGATTATAATGACTTTCTATTGGAGGCGGTACAACTAAGCAAGAGGGTGACCAAGCACCTATTAGAGTTATAGCTACGCATTTGTAAAAAACTGAAATGGGCTTTTTAACAAATGTGCTGATTTTTCTCATATCTAATTTTCAGGAATTTTATCCAGCCTTTTTATACGCAATTCTTTAGTCAAAGAAGCAGAGTGAGACTCATTTTCTTTCGTGATTGGAGATTCATCTGACTTTCGAATAAGTTTCCATGGGTTTCTTTCTAAGTCTGCAGATAATCCTTTTAGGTTTTCGGAAGTTTCTCTCAGGTTGCTCACTAACAAAAGTAAATTTCGACGGTTTTCTACTATCACGGAATTTCCTTGGCGAAGAGTATCGTCAATTTCTCCTGCTACTAAATCAAAAGAGGTTGTGACTTTTCGAGTTCCCTCGTCCATATTATTTATAAGAGACGTCAGACTTGGTTTTACTTCAGTAACCAAGATTTCCATATCTCTAGAAATATGTTGAACTTGATCAATAATGTCGATTATAGATGTTGATTTTTCCGTTATCAAACGATCGGCTTCTGCTGTAGCAGAAGAAAAATGATATAGACCTTTATCAATATTTTTTCTATTTTCAGACAATATTTCAGTCAATTCATTGGAGATTCGCGATAAGTTTGTCAAATTAGCAGAGACGCCTCCTCTGTTTTCAGAGATAAGTTGATCTAAGTTTATTAAAGATGCTTGTGCAGATTTTAAAGTGCTTTTAGTGGAATCGACTAAGCTTTCAGTAAGGTTAGTAAATCTATGCACTTCGCGAACTATTTCTGAAACCATATCCCCAACTTTAGCAAACTCGAAAGATTCTTGACCCATGAGATGGTCGCTGGGTTTTAATATTGGAGCTTCTTTAGAGCCTTGTCGTATATCGACATAGAAGCCTCCCATCAATCCAGAAGTTTTAATTATGGCTGAAGAGTCTGTTCTCACAGATATCTGAGGGTCGATTTCGGTAGTGACAGAAACACGTTCTAGAGAGCCGCCATTAGCTTCAAGTAACTTGATATGTTTGACTCTCCCAATTTCCAACCCTGCGTAGGTAACGGGTGCCCCAAGATCAAGACCGCCAGCAAACCCAAAATGGATTTTTAGTTCTTTTTTTTTGCTGAAATAGTCTTTGATATCACCCAATACAAAGATTGATGCGAACAAGCCCAAAAAACCGAAAAAAATGAACATTCCGGCTTTTATTTCTGAAGATCTGTATTCCATAAAAAACTTTAAGTTTTAGTTGGGAGTTTTCTAATTATAAAGAGTCATTTCTTTTAATTCCTCTCCATAATCCTTTTGTGATTTACTAAAAGGAATTGGTCCATCTGGGAATCCGTTAACAAATTGAACTACGCGAGGGTCTTTGCTGTTTTTAATTTCTTCAGGTGTTCCAGACGCTACGATTTCCCCTTTAAATAACATGATAATTTTGTCAGCTATCCTAAAAGCACTGGCGAGTTCGTGGGTTACTACAATTGAGGTAATACCCATTTTTTGGCTAAGGTCTTTAATTAAACGATCAATAACTCCTATTGAAATAGGATCTAGCCCTGCTGAAGGTTCGTCGTAAAATACGATTTTAGGGTCTAGAGCTATTGCGCGCGCGAGGGAAATTCGTTTAAGCATGCCGCCGCTGATTTGTGCTGGTTTTAAATGTTCTGCGCCGCGTAGACCAACCATTTCGAGTTTCATTTTTACCATAATTTTTATGGTGTTTTCGTTCAAACTTGTGTGCTCACGTAATGGGAGAGCGACATTTTCTTCCACGGTCATAGAATTAAACAAAGCCCCGCTTTGAAACATGATTCCATATTTTTTTCTTACCGTATTCATCTGTGCTCGGCTCATGCCAACTATATCTTCCCCATCAACTAGAATTTCGCCGCAGTCAGGTTGGTAAACTCCAATCATATGTTTTAGGACAGTACTTTTTCCACTACCGCTGCCTCCTAAAATGCACGTAACTTTACCTTTTTCAAAAGTAGCGTTAAAGTTATCGAGGATAACTATTTTCTTATCCCCTTCTCCAAAGGTTTTCTTAAGATTATTAACTGTAATCATTATTCCAGAAAGAAGAAAAATGCAGTAAATACCATATCGGCAATAATAATTAAAATCATCGAGGTAACAACGGCTGATCTTGTGTTTTGTCCAACTTTTTCTGCGCCTCCTTCAATAATAAAGGCGAGGTAGCTTCCAATCATAACAATAATTAAGGCAAACATACTGCTTTTAAATAGCCCAGAAAATACATCTTTAACTTGAATAGCTTCGATAGATCGGTCTATGTATATAACGGGATCAATTCCTAATGTCGTGACACCGACCAAAAATCCACCAAAAATTCCCATTAAATTGCCTAGAATGGTTAAGCAAGGCAACATGATAATAAGTGCTAAAAACCGAGGAGCGATTAAAAATTTTATGGGATCAAGAGCCATTGTTTCTAGCGCAAGAATTTCGTCTGAAACTTTCATTGTCCCCAACTCGGCGGTAAAAGCGGCGCCTACGCGGCCAGCCATCACAAGCGCTGTTAAAAGGGGGCCTAGTTCTCGTGTAATTGCAACTCCAACTAAAGCACCTACATATTCCAAGGCTCCAAATTGGGACATTTGGTAGGCTGTTTGGATAGCAAGTATGACCCCAATTAAAAATAAGGTCAAAAAGACTATTAAAGCCGATTTAACTCCAACTTCTTCCATTTGAATCCACATGGATTTCCATTTTACAGGTCTTCCTTTGAGTGGCTCTATAAAGGAGCACTTCATAGTGTGACGGGTTAGATAGTAAACCCCACTAATATCTTTGAATAAAGCTACAAAGATATCTTTGATACGAAACACTTTGCGTCCAATATAACCAAAAAAAGGGGTTATCATGATTATCCAAAAGCCGTTTTTTAACTTATTTTCATTATCCCGAAAAAATAAATTAAATGCATTTAGTGCTCTATTTGATAGAGCGTAGTTTTTATAAAAATCTTTATTTAAAGCTAATTTTTGAAAGGTTGGGTGTTATAAGATCAAAAATTATGCGTCGTATCGAATTTTTGTTAAATTCCTTCTAGAGCTTTTTCCCTAGATTCAAAAATATCGAACACGGTTGTAAGGCGAGCTATTTCGAAAATATCTTTAACGCAGGGACTAAGACCAGCTAATCTGAATTTATTCTTCGTGCTATGGCTCCACTGTAATCCCTCGACAAATGTGGCTATACCGGAGCTATCAATATACGAAACTCCAGATAAATCGACGACGATTGCTTTTTGGTCTTTACGAAAGAGGCCAATCAATTGTTTTTGTAGTTCAGGAGAAGAATCCATATCTACGTCCCCTTTAACGGAAACTACAACCGCGTCACCCACTTCATCTGCTTGAAAGTCTAATGCCATTTTTCCCTTAGGTATTTTGAGAAACGGAACTACATTTTTGGTCTAGTTTTTTAGACATAGTCAACAATGTTCCTTTTTCTCGATTAGTACAATAATCGACAGCGTCCATGATTTGGAAAATAAAAAAAGTTCCTAAGCCGCCAGGCCGTATTTCATCTAATGGACGTGGTTTAATTTTTTCCGCATCGCACTGATTCCCATAATCTCTAATTGTCGCTACAAATTCATCGTCTTCAAAATCAAAACAGAGTTCGATGGGTTGTCCGGGCGAACCTCCATAACCATATTTGATTACGTTAGAACAAGCTTCGTCCACACAAAGAATCAGCTTAAAGGATAATTCATCCGCAATTTTTTGGCAGTCAAGATACTGCTTTAAAGTTTCTCTTGCTAGCCGTAAATATTTAGATTCGCTTGGAATAGTTAGTTTTATTGGTGCTTTCATAAAACGTCAAAGGTCAAAATAGTTAAATCGTCGAATTGAGATGCATCACCAACAAAATCATTAATCTCTTCGTGGATTAAGGCTATCAGATCTTCAAGCGGGCCTGTTTCTTTTAAGAGGATATCATACAAACGATCTAAACCGAACTGGTTGTTTTGATTATCTTTTGGCTCAACCGCTCCATCTGTGTAGAGCAAAATTCTATCCCCTTTATAGACCCTAATTTCTTCTTCGGGGTATTTTGCAGAGGGAAGGATTCCAAGAGGCGGTCCGCCAGCAGGGCACTTTTCTTCTAGTTTATTTTCGGAATTTTTATAAATTAAGCTTGGGTGGCCAGCATTGGCAACCTTCAAAGTTTTTTTCTTTAAATCTAACAAAAGGTAAACGGCGGTTGTGAACATACCCCCTTTTGCATTCTCACATAACGCTTTATTTACGGCTTCTAGAGTAGGGCCAGGGTTGGGATTTTTTTGTGATATATATCTGAAATCGCTCATTAATCGAGCCATTAATAACGCTGCTGGAACCCCTTTGCCCGAAACGTCTCCCACAATAATGCCTAATTTATCGTCGCTAAAAGGTATAAAATCAAAGTAATCTCCGCCTACTTCTCTTGCAGGAAGGGTTTTTGCTCCAAAGGCATATCCAGGAACGATAGGAACTTGTGAGGGTAAGAAGCTTTCTTGGACAGACCGAGATAGCTCCATATCGCGTTCCATGCGCTTCATATTAATTATAGCTTGATGAGAGCGGGAGTTTCGTACTGCTAGTGCTGAGCTTTCACAAAACATTTGGAATAGCGTTTGGTCGCTTTCGGTAAACACTTTTTTAGAGTCGCGGTGGTGGATAACTTGGCAAACTCCAATAACTTCACCTTTTACTGTTAAAGGGGAGCAAAGTATGGCTCCGGTCTTGAAACCTGTTTCTTTATCATAACTAGGGTTGAAATTAGGGTGTTCATAAGCATCTTTAACGATGATAGTTTTTCCTGTTTGTGCGACGGCACCAGCTATTCCTTGCCCGACTTTTAATTGCTTTATTTTACCTACTTCTTTTAGCTTTTCTCCGACAGCACTTAAAGCGATGTGTATATTTAGATCGCCAGTTTCAGAATCTAATAATAAAAGGGAACATGCATCAGCTTTAGCTACTTGTTTAGCACTTTGCATGATGATATCCAACAATTTATCTAATTCTAGTTGGGAATTTAGTAATGAATTTATTCTAAAGCAGGTTTCTAATTGCTCTAGTCGTTCTCTACATTTTGGAAGATTTTCTTTAAAGTCTTGATGCATTGATTTCTCATTAATATTTTGGATAAAACATGCTTTATCAGATGTTTTTATACCCTAGGATTCCTCCTAATTAAACAGATTAATTTTTTTTGAGATTGATTGATGAAAATTAAGGCTTTCCCTTGCCCAAAAATCTCGTTAAAATTAGTAAAAAGAATTAAGGATGAATTGAGCTCTTTTAATTTATTCCTTTAGAGTTTCATTTTCCAATCTAATTATTTTTATGACCTCTGGTTTTTCCAATTGGAAATTAATGAAAAATAATTCCAAGAATCGCAAGTGGTCTTCAATAAGCGAAGCCTTGCAAAATTCGGTTTTAGAAGTTGGACGTCCACGGCATAATGTTTTGGAGTGGTTAGCTTTTCATTGGAACTTAGCAGTAGGTCCAAAATTAGGTTCTATTTCTAAAGTGGAGCGATTTAAATTGAAGTGTCTCTTTATTGTTGTAGTGCATGAAGAGTGGATTCCTGCAATCGGTCCTATAAAGAAGAGTATTATTAGACAAATAAATCAGCTAGCAGGTGAAACTTTGATAGAGCGTCTAAAATTTAAAGTTGATCCTCATTTAATGACTCCTCCAAAAAAAGTTATGACAGAAAATATAAATCAAGAAAAACCAATGCACACAGAACCTAAAATTAATGATTTAGAGTTAGGCGAAATTATGAAGAGGCTTGAAAAGAAATTTAGGTTTGTTTCGATGGTATTTTCCATTTTTTCCTTAACGTTTATAGCTAATTGCGCTTCAGTTCAGGATGTCAAACAAGAACCTATAAATTTAGACGCCTCTTTTGTAACAAAAGAAGTTAATAAAATTAGGGCTAAAAACCCAAATAAAAACTACAAAGACACCCGATCTTATTACCATTATCTCATTGCCATAAGGGCGGAACGTGAATGGGATTTTGAGAAAGCGGCGGAAAATTATCGAAAAGTATTGGAGTATGGCCCTAAAAACCAAGATTTTCGATTAACTTTGGCTCGTCTTTATCTGAGATTAGGAAAATTTGAAGAAGTTGAGAAGGTTTGTTTAAAAGCATTGGAAATTTTTCCTGGACATGAAACATTCTCGCTAATTTTAGCGGGAACTCTTGCTAGCCTTGGTAAGGAAGAAGAAGCTCTTTCTTATCTAAAAAAAGCTATAGATAACTCTACAAATAAAAATAAAACATATGCTTTAGCTGGTTCAATATACATAAAAAAGAAAGAGTGGGAACTAGCGCTTGGTATGTTTGAAAAACTTGCTTTGCGTGCTCCTGACAATCCTCTAGGGCATCATTATTTAGGAACCACTCTGGCCAGATTGAACCGTTTTGACGATGCAGAAAAATCGTTAAGAAAAGCTCTTGGTCTACGACCAAGCTTTAAAAAATCAAGAGATTTCCTTGCATGGGTATTAGAGAAAAGAGGACTGAGGGAAAAGGCTATTGCTCAATATAATTTTTTATTGAAACTAGACCCAGGCGATAAATTAACTGAAGGTCGTTTAGAACGATTGATTCTTGCCGAAGAAAAAAATGAAAAAATTATCTATGATGGTTTTCTGATTCCTGATGATTCGACAGTGAGTTTAAAGTTAGGAATTATGTTATACGAGCAGGGAAGGCTCGGAAGAGCTTTAGAAGAGTTTCGTCTACTGCTAGCAGAAAAAGAAAACAGAAGTGTCCGTTTATTAATTGCTAAAATTTATGAAGACAAGGAAAGATATAAAGAAGGACTGATTGAATTAGATTTGGTAAGGAAGATAGAGCCTAATTCGATAGGCGTTCTTTTGCAAATTGCACGGATGCATAATCTAGATGAGAATATCAAAGGCTCAATAAATATTTTAGAGGAGGCAGTTAAGATTGAGCCAGGAGAGGGTCAGCTATATCATTCCCTATCTTTAGCCTATATGTCAGAAAATAATTATGAGGCTGCAATAAGTAATATTCGTAAGGCTATTAATATTGACGATCAAAAAGATTCTTATTTTTTTGAATTAGGTGCTCTTATGGAAAGAGTGGGGAATTATGACGAAGCTATCAAAACAATGCACCAAGTTTTACAGATCAACCCGATGCATTCAAATGCCCATAATTTCATTGGGTACATGTACGCCCTCCAAGGGGAGAAACTAGATTTAGCGATCAGCCATTTAAAGAAGGCTTTAAAGATTCAGCCTCAAAATGGTTATTTTCTAGATAGTTTGGGATGGGTTTATTTTAAAAAAGGGGAAAATCGTAAAGCATTGACTGAAATCAAAAAAGCCATGATTTATACTGATCCCGATCCGGTTTTATATGAGCATTTAGGCGATGTCCATTACTCTTTAAAGGATTACTTTGAGGCAAATAAAGCTTGGAAAACTAGTCTTTCATTGGGAAAAAAGAAGGTAGAAAAGCCAGACGGTGGAGAATTGCCTGATTTTAACAAATTAGAACGTAAAATTCGAGATGTTAGAAGCCTAATAAATAAAAGCCTTTAAACTTCTTTGTCCAAAGAATAAAAGAGATTATTAGGTTTTTGATTTTTAATCTTAAATAATTAAATTGGGAAGCTCTGATTGAAAAAGCTCTTGTTTTTTGGAGTATTTTTTTTGACTGTTAGTTTGATAGGTTGCCAATCCTCTTTAAAAAATCATCAGCCAAACTTTCTTCAAAAAACTGATATAGGTCCCTTTCTTTTTAAAACCTTGGTGGATAGAGGAATAAATTTAAAGGATCTAAAATCTTTTGCTAAAGCAGTAGTTTATAAAAGCGGTAAAAAACATTCTTTACGGCAAACGATTGTTGTCCGAGGAGTGGATTCGCTTCGAATTGACGTTTTATCTTTATTCAATCAACCATTAGGTCTTTTTATTTGGACAAAAGGTAGGACAGTTCTTTTTGATTCTAATGAGAAGAAATATTACGAAAATAGCCAAGCTCTTGAAATAGTAGAGAGAATTTTAAAAATGGAGTTAAACTTTGAAGAGTTTATTCCATTGGTGTCTGGTAATATTCCATTTATACATCAATTAAAACTTGTTGACTCGTGGTTATCAGAAGATGGATTAAGGTATAAATTGAACCTTGAATCTAAAGATGCTACTCAAAAGATGGTGGTGGAAATGGATGCGACGACGAGGTTGCCAATTAAATTAACAAAAATTATAAAAGGTAAAACAATTTTCGTAACGACTTGGGGGAACTTTAAGGCTGTTGGTAATTATGATTTACCTCACCTTGTCGAGTTGTCTCATTTTGATGGGACGGAAAAGCTATTGGTAAAGCTTAATAGTCCTGTTCTGAATTCTAATGTTAAAGAATCTGTTTTTGAATTAAAAGTTCCAGCCAATTGATATTAAAAACTCCAGCAAAAATTAATTTAGGCCTACAGGTTTTGAGTAAGCGCCAGGATGGGTTTCATGAACTTGAAACAGTACTTCAAATGGTTGCTTTGTATGACGAGCTAGAGTTTTTAATAAGTGATGGAAACTTACTTTTAACGTGCGACCAGCCAGAAATACCAGAAAATGAAGATAATTTGGTTATGAAAGCCGCAAGTCTTTTACGGCAAGAATTTAGAGATAAGGCTAAAGGCGGGGTAAAAATTCGATTAAGGAAAACAATTCCAGCTGGTGCTGGGCTAGGGGGAGGAAGTGGAAATGCAGCTTTAACCCTTTTAGGTCTCAATAAATTTTGGGACTTAGGTTTGAATTATAAAGAGTTGATTCCTTATGCTTCCAAACTTGGTTCCGATATTCCCTTTTTTTTAGTTTCGCCAACTGCTTTAGGTACTGGTAGAGGAGAAAAAATTAAAGAAATTGCTAGTCCAGATAAAATTTCTGTAGTTATTGTTTTCCCAGGTTTTTCTATTTCAACCCCTTGGGTTTACCAAAACCTGAAATTAGAGTTGACAAAAAAGGAAAACAATATTAGCATTTTGCAAAAATTTTTATCCCAATCAGATGTTTCGCGTTTAGGAAACTCTCTTCAAAATCATCTAGAACCCGTAGTTTTAAAAAAATTTCCTGTTATAAGGGAAATTAAGGAAATTATGATAGGTTTGGGTGCTAGCGGGGCCTTAATGTCTGGAAGTGGTTCTGCAGTTTTTGGGATATTTAAAGATAAATCGTTAGCTAAGAAGGCCTATTTGTCGCTCCCGATGGGACAATGGGTTTCGTTTTTGACGGAAACTGTTTCTAATTTTTCCGAATTTTTGCCAGAGTCTGTTATCGAGTATTGTTACAATACGAAATAGAGAAGTCTCTCCTCAGTTTTGTCATAGCTGAATATATTAGGCAAAATTCAAAGTTAGTTGAATTGGATAGATGTATTTCTCTAAAAAATTGATAATGGACCCAAATGAAATCAGTTCTGGATGGGCCCGAATAAGGCTATCCTAATCGATCAAAATAATTTAGTTTTAAAGCGAAGATATAAAAAATCTTCAATTTAAAAAACTTTCAATAATATTGGGGCGTCGACAAGCGGTAAGTCACAGGATTTTGATTCCTGCATGCGGAGGTTCGAATCCTCCCGCCCCAGTCAACATATTTTTTAAATGACTAACGAAAACGGAAAAGTTCTTATCTTTTCTGGGAGAGCTAACCCAGAGCTTGCTCATGAAATTAGCAATTGCATGGAAGTTCCTCTAGGCAAGACTGTCCTTAAAGATTTTTCTGATGAAGAGATATACTTTCGTATCGAAGAAAATGTTCGAGGCGGCGACGTTTTCGTTATTCAACCGACGTGTAATCCCGGCAATATTCATATAATGGAATTGCTAATCATGATTGACGCCTTCAAAAGGGCCTCAGCCAAGCGGATTACTGCCGTAATTCCTTATTATGGGTATGGGCGGCAAGATCGAAAATGCGAACCAAGGGTTCCTATTAGTTCCAAATTAGTAGCAGATTTACTCCATACGGCAGGAACACATCGCGTGCTTACAGTTGATTTGCACGCTGGTCAAATACAGGGTTTTTTTGACATCCCAGTAGATCATTTGTACGCTATGAGCGTTTTGATTCCATATATGAAATCTGAATTCGATCCTGAGAATATGGTGATTATTTCTCCAGACGCAGGGGGAGTTGAGCGAGCTCGGGCTTTTGCAAAAAGACTTGGAACAGGTTTAGCAATTATAGACAAACGGCGAGAAGCTATGAATGAAGCCAAGGCTATGCATATAATTGGCGAAGTAAAAGGTAAGATAGCCATTATTGTAGATGATATGGTTGATACTGCTGGAACTCTTATGGAAGCTACTAACGCTTTGTTAGATGAAGGGGCTTTAGAAATTCATGCATGTTGTAGCCATCCTGTCTTATCAGGTCCCGCTCATGATAGAATCTCAAACTCACCTTTAAAGTCTTTGATTACAACTAATTCAATTCCTCTAAAGGGGAGTTTAAAAAATAACCCAAAAATAAAAGTGCTTTCAGTTGCTCCTCTACTTGGAGAAGCTATTTTAAGAATTCATCGAGAAAGCTCTGTAAGTTCATTATTTGCATAGTTCATAAAGGAAAAGAATATGTCCACCGCATCATTGGAAGGAACCTTAAGGAAGGAAACTGGAAAGCGTCCAACTAAACAGGTTCGCAAAGAAGGAAATTTACCTGCAGTACTGTATGGTCTAAAGGATGTATTGTCATTGTATGTAAATCCAAAGGAATTGGCCAAAATTGTAAAGCAAAAAGGCCGAAATGTGGTGATTGACCTTACAATTACAAGCGATTCTACTGCTAGCCGTAAAGTTATGATAAAAGATTCCCAAAGACACCCTTTGAGAGAAACTTGGGTCCATGCGGATTTTTTAGAACTGGATACTTCGAAGGAGGTTCGAGTTCATATTCCTGTTGTATTGGAAGGTATTTCGCCTGGCGAAAAGAAAGGCGGAGTTTTAAACCATGCTATTAGAATTATTGATATAGATTGTTTACCAGACGATATCCCAGAGAAAATCACTGTTTCCATTTCACAGCTAGAAATAGGACAAGCGATTCATATTTCAGATTTAAATTTGCCTGAAACCTATAAAGTTTCTAATTCGGCCTCTGCTACGGTGGTATTGGTTCAACAAGAAAAACGAGCGGTAGTTAAAACCGCTGGTGAAGAAGAAGGGGCAGATGGAGTCGCTGACCCAGCCCAAGCTGAGAAAAAAGCTGAGTGATATTGAATCATAATTAATTAGAACATTACGCAATATAAAAAGAGAAAACGTTGGGTTATTGTCCATGGTTTTTTCTAAACTTATAAAAAATTGAATATTGTGTTTGTTATCCTAGGTTTGGGTAATCCAGGACTAGAGTATGAGTCAACCCGCCATAATCTTGGGTTTATGGTTGTAGATGCTTTAGAGAAAAAATATAAAATAAAAATTTCAAATACGTTACGGTATTGCGTATATGGAGATGGCAAGATTAACAAAAAGCCAGTTCGTATTGCTAAACCAATGACTTATATGAATGAAAGTGGCGTCGCGGCTAAGGGTATTTTATCCGCTTTAGATTTATCGCCGGATCGCTTGATTGT
Organism: uncultured bacterium; assembly: GCA_963932495.1. GTDB lineage: Bacteria > Nitrospinota > Nitrospinia > Nitrospinales > JAJDAT01 > JAJDAT01. Next base: position 1,114 of record CAWVUN010000005.1, on the reverse strand, counting down.
AGTGCATGACGAGATTGATCTGGTTCTTGGGAAGCTAAAGGTTAAACATAAAGGGGGCGATGCTGGTCAGCGCGGTGTACGCTCTATAATCCATCGTTTGGATGACGACAAGTTTTCTAGAGTTCGAGTTGGAGTTGGAAAGCCTCTAGATAACCGGGATATGGTGGATTATTTATTATCCCCGTTTGATAAAAATGAATTGCCTGATGTTGAGGCAATGGTAGAGCGAGGGATTGAAGCAATAGAATTAACAATAGAAGAATTAAATCGAAAAATAAATAATTCGGAGGAAGAGGAAGAATGCTAAAGGAATACAAAGGGGAAATAATTTTTGTTGCCGTTTCCTTGGTAGTTTATTTTATTTTTGCCGCATTTGGCACATCGGAAAATTTCGCCTATTTGGCTGTTGTTTTTGGTTTTTTTGGTTTGTGCGTCGCGTGGAAAATTTATGAATATGTTGACGATCATTCAGATGGTAATGATCGAATGGTTGAAATTGCCGACGCTATTCATGAAGGAGCCATGGTATTTCTTTCAAGGGAATATAAGATCCTTGGTTATTTTATAGCTTTTGTCGCGTTGCTGTTAATTGTGGTTATCAGCTTTCAAAAGGGAATATGGATCGGTATTTGGACTGCAGTTGCTTACACGATAGGCGCAGGTTGTTCCATGCTGGCGGGATTTTTTGGGATGAACGCGGCTACTTCGGCTAATGTTCGAACGTCTCAAGCTGCTAACGAACACGGCCAGTCACAAGCTCTTTCTGTTGCTTTTAACGGTGGTGCTGTGATGGGTTTATGTGTCGCTAGTTTAGGGTTAGTTGGTGTTGGCGGTTTATTTCTTTGTTTTGCCCGAGGCGACTCAGTTAGCGTAATTAGTGGCTTTGCTATGGGCGCAAGTTCTATTGCATTATTTGCTCGCGTAGGTGGCGGTATATACACAAAAATTGCTGACGTGGGTTCTGATTTAGTAGGTAAAGTTGAAGCTGGAATTCCAGAAGACGATCCTAGAAATCCTGGCGTAATTGCTGATAACGTCGGCGACTGTGTTGGTGATACTGCAGGTCTTGGAGCTGATATTTTTGAGTCGTATTGTAGTTCGATGATTGCCACAT
>CAWVUN010000004.1:0-13930 GCA_963932495.1 uncultured bacterium | reverse complement strand
CAACAACTAAATCCTGCTTTTTAACTAACGAAGGAATAATTGCATTTCTTGCTGGCTCAAAAAAACTCGATAAGGAAAGCTCTACAATTGTTAACGCATATATAAGCCAAAGATCGTTACTACTTTCAATGGTCAAAAACCCTAAAATAACAAAAAACCGCAAAATATCTGCGATAATCATTATTTTCTTTCGGCTTATCCGGTCAGCAACAACCCCAGCCAATGGGCTGATAATAACCAAAGGCAACAATTTCGCAACCATGATGCCCGCCATTGCGGAAGCTGAACCACCTAGCTTTATCACGAGGGCATATAAAGCTACATAATGAAACCAATCGCCTAATTCCGAGGTAATTTGTCCATACCACAATCGTCTAAAGTTCAGATTTTCTTTGAGAAGAGACAGGTATCCAGAAGTCGAAGGAGTTTCCATTAAGACAATAGTCAGGGAACAAAATGCAGAAAAAATGAACGACCCCGCCGCAAGCGTAAGGGATATCCTAGTCACAAAACTTTATTTTAAAATACGTGACAAGCCACGGGGATTAAACCCACTTGTGGGATTAAAGGTTTAACATTCTAACAGAGTTTTTTATACAAACTTTGTAATATTTTGAGTTAGTAAATTATAAATTTGCGCGAGAATTTTATCAACAATAGGCCCTTCCATGCCAAGTATCCTAAGCCATCTAATACGAACACTCATAAAGTTCAAAAAGCCCAAGAGAAAAATACTAAGCAAGTCTGTGGAAAGGCTACGGCACGAATATGAGCAAGACATTTCTCGATACAAACTGCCTAAAAACGTCAAAGTTGAAGCAGTAACGATTAAGAATATTATTGGAGAGTGAATCATACCCCCAAGCTCCGATTCAAGGCGTACACTTTTTTATATCCACGGAGGAGTTTTTACGCTGGTTCGCTGAAGACTCATAGAACAGCAGTCGCTCGATTTTCCGAAGTTCTAGGGATTAGCGCATTGCATATAGACTATCGACTTGCCCCAAAACATCCTTTTCCTGCCGCTACTAAGAATTGTCTCTCTGTTTATAAGTGGGTTATCCAAAATGGTATTCCTGCAAAATCAATAATCATAGGAGAGAGTCCTCTGGTGGAACTTTAATTCTAAACACTCTAATCTCTTGCCGAAATAAGGATATTGAGCTTCCCGCAGAGGCTTTTTTTTCTTTCTCCATTAACTGATTTTTCCTTTAAGAGCGACTCAATAGTTCACCAAGCACAAAACGAACTATTTTATAAGCTTGAAAAATTAGATTGGGTTCGACAAATATATGCAGGAGATTACGATCACACAGACCCAGACCTATCGCCTGTATATGCGAATCTTAAAGGATTGCCTCTTTTGCTTATCAATACAACTGACAAAGAGATGTTATGCGACGGATGCAATCCCTCTGACAAATAAAGCGAAAAACGATGGAGTCGAAGTTGAACTAAAATTTTGGATAAACCTGAGGGAATAAATCTGGAAGAACCGTCTATTAAGGTCCATTTTTCAAAATCAAATAAAACTTTGGATTGGAACCTAGCCTCCAGTTCCATTCTGGATTTTGCCGAAGAAAATGTGGGTCGACATCGAATCCGGTTGTCGCCTAGGAAATTGCGGCACTTGTTGAGTCGCATACACGGAAGGAGGAGTATCTCACAAACAGGAACATGGATTCAAACCCGAAGAAGGTTCCTGCTTAACCTGCGTTTCAATACCTAAAAATAATTTAACTTTGGACGCTTAATTTCCAGAGAATCTCTAATCAAATCTCTACAGAAAAACCTAGTAAGATTTTTATAAATAAACCTTCCAAGAATCCTAATAATATCAAAGATTATATTACACAAAACTAACTAAGATCGCCTCTTTTGATGGCCTTGACAGACTCTGAGTCAAAACGTATCCTAACCGAAAGATAATTCAATTAAACATCACCATTAAGGAGAACTTTTTTTGGAAATGCAAGATGTTGAAAAACAAACAGTGACAATAAAAGGTATCGAGCTTACTTTAAGCGCGCCGGTTTCGGGAAATTATGAATGGATTGGACAAGACGAAGTTCTTTCCCAAGTATTAGCTTGTTGGCTAGTAGTTGCGAAGGAAGATATGCCCCTTTCTCCAAGGATCGTTGGAATGCCTGGTATTGGGAAAACCACGCTAGCAATGGTTGCTGCGATGAAACGCAACCAACCTTTATACATTTTTCAATGTACCAGCGACACACGACCGGAAGACCTTTTGATCACCCCTGTACTAGCAGAATCTGGAAAAATTTCTTATCACGCATCTCCCTTGGTGAGCTCTATGGTTACAGGCGGCATTTGCGTTTTAGACGAAGGTAACCGAATGAACGAAAAAAGTTGGGCCTCTCTCGCTCCTTTATTAGATCATCGACGTTATGTTGAGTCTATTGTAGCGGGAATTATGATTCAAGCTAAACCAGAGTTTCGCGCTTGCGTCACAATGAATGAAGACGAGTCTACTTTTGAAATTCCTGATTACATCCTTTCGCGTCTACAACCAACATTAAAGCTTAGCTCTCCAAATAAACAAGATGAATTAGCGATTTTAAAATATCATCTTCCATTTGCAGAAAACGATATGTTGCAATTAACCGTCGACTTTCTTCAAAGAGCGCACCAATTGGATTTAGACTTTTCACCACGAGACGGAATTCATATTCTTCAATATGCGATTAAAAGGCTCGCTCAAAACCCAGATCACCCTCTATCAAAAGACGCCATATGGCAAGAGGCGATTTCTAAGGTATTGGGCGAAGAAGCATTAGATTTAGATAGGCTAGCAGAGGACAAACAACGCGCACTTGGAGGTCAACAACTTCCGATGGGACTGAGTGATTTCTTCTTCGCAGACGGAAGCCCACTCCATCCAGACTCCGATAACTAAAGCGGAGATAATCTCTTGAATTCCAAAACCGACGATATTTTTCAACTCAGTTCTCGTATAAAAATTATACCGACTATTCATGGTAGTGGAGATTTTGCCCGGACAATCCGACAAAAGCTTTTAGAAGTTTCACCGGATTGCCTCGCAGTATGCTTGCCTGATTCGTTCCAACCTTTAGTTGAAGAAGGAATCGACAAGCTTCCGTTTATATCTCTAGTTAGCTCCTCTGAACCTGATGGTTCGCTAAATTATGTCCCTATAGACCCTTGCCAATCGGTAATTATGGCTCTTCGCATTGCAATGCAGGAGGGAATTCCAAGAAAGTTTATAGATTTAGATACAACTACTTTCGAAACCCGGAAAAACATATTCCCAGACACCTTTGCGCTACGCAATTTATCTTATGAAAAATTTGCAACTGCCTTGTTGCCAACCCTTAAAAGACCAACCCCCGGTAGCTTTCACGATAAGAGAATTCGGTGGATGGCTTATCAAATTCATAAGTTAGAATTAGACTACTCTAATATTGTTCTAGTATGCTCCATACTAGACTGGCCATGGATAAAGGAGGCTTATGATTCTAATTTGCCCTACCCTCAATCCAACGAAAAATTAGTATTACCTAGCTTATTTGGATTAGAAACCAACACTTTATTTTTTGCTTTATCCGAAATTCCCTACGTCACTTACCTTTATGAAAAGAAGAGACAAGAGTTAAAACCAGACAGAGATGCAGCACTCGATGGAGTTAAAGAGATTTTATTAAAAGCTAGAGATCTTTTTACTCAAAAACATAAAATCAAATACCATAATCTTACATCCCAAACCTTCCAGATTTTTTTGCAATATGTTCGTAATCTTTCTCTACTAGAAAACCGACTTACGCCAGACCTTTATACTTTAGCAAATGCTTCCAAACAAATTGGCGGAGACAGCTTTGCAGTATGTCTTGTGGAAGCCGCAAGAGATTATCCCTTCCAAAAAGAAAACAACAAAGACTTGGATACCCTATCGCTGGGAATTGGCGAAGCGTTGATAGACGACAAAGTTGTAAAGATGAAAAATAGGCTTTCTGAATTCCAAGTTGAATGGAAAAACCTCGATCTAAAAAAAGACCCTGACTTCGACCAACAAAAAGAATGGAAATATAACTGGAACCCCTACGGCCAATGTTCTTGGCCTCCTGAAGACGACCAGATTGAAAGCCTCAATACCCATGTACGCGAACAATCAAAATTATTACTGAGTTCAGATCTTGCCCGCACCGAGAAATTCACTTCCTCGGTTAAAGATGGCCTAGACATAAGAGAAACGATTCGAAATTGGCATACTGGAGATATTTATGTCAAAGAAATTCCACCGTCACGAGGCCAAATAGAAATAGTCGTTCTCCTCTTTGAGGTTGAACCCGACCCTAATAAGTTTTCCTGGAGACAAACTTGGTATGCAGAGCATCTTGAAGAATCCACGCTCTGTTTTTTCGCGACGCCTTTTTCAGATAGTCTGATTGGCCCTGGAATCGCACAGTCAAATTATGGCGGTTGTATGCTTATCTATCCACCGCGACCCATCCCAAATATTTGGGAAGACCCACGCCTCCGGCATTCTTCAACTTTAGACGAACGTCTATTAGAAGCGGCATTTTTTCATTCTAGAGAAAAACACGTTACGGTTGCTTCTCCCGGACCGCCAACTGCAAAATGGAGGTTGCTAGCAAAATTCTATAAAAAAAGAATCATACACATTCCTCTAAGCCGATTCTCAAATCAAACTATAGAAAAAGTCCGCCGGTTTCATGTATTGAACGGAAAAGAAATTCGAAGCTTTGCCTCGCGTTTTATTGAAGATATTTAGCTTAAACTAATGATAGTTATTATTTTCACAGGTTTGATATCATCTAGCCTTTGAGGCAAAAGCTAGACTCCAACTTTAGTTTTTCACAATACTAATAAATTGCCCTAAAAAATAACTATGGGATTATTCGACATATTCAAAAAACTAGGTGGAGGGGGGGAAAAAACACCTCCTCCCAAACCCCCTTCAGAACTTTTAGAAATTGAGCTACAAAAAAACCTAGATCAATTCTGCCAATTTTTTAAAGAAACGGAAATTGGTTTTGGTAAAGCGGAGTTTTTTAAAACAGAAGCTTGGGATAATTTAAAAGAAGAGTCTTCAGAAGTTCAAAAAAAAGTAACTTTGAATGCTTACAATTTTATTAAAAAAATGAACGAAGAGCTGAGCCTGCTAGAAGTCAAAAAAAACGGTTATATCAGAGGAAATATTTCACGAGAATCAAAAGATGAAGGAAAAAAGATCTTAGGAAATACAATTGCTCAATTGAATCAGAATCAAAAAAACAACTTAATCAAATAAAACTTATAAGCAAAAAAAAAACGGTATCGGGTAAAACCCGATACCGTTTACATGAAACACGAAATTTATTTAATCGTAAAATCCGCTTTAGCGTCTGCGCCACCAGCCACCGTAATTTCTTGAGAAATTTCGCCCGCGTAAGGATGCCACGCAACTACTTTGTATTTGCCAGCAGGAACGTCTTTTAAGCTGAAAGCTCCATCAGCACCGGTAACTTGATAATATGGATTCCAAACAATCCGACCATCAGCTTCCATGAAGTTATGCTGATCGCATTGCAAGAAAAAATGCTTACTCTTTTTCTTTTTGAGACGCTTTAAGTTCTTAGTAACGTCTGCAACAGCTCCAATACTTGGCAACGGTTTGTTGAACAAGGTTTTGCGGTTTGCGCCAGCAACGTCATACCCATGTGGATTGTGCAAGGTATCGGTATCTTGATTCGTAATAACCACGTTACCTGTTTTTTCACCTTTGTTCGTTTTTCGAACGGTGAAAACTCTTGGAAAAATATCGCAGGTCTTAAAATCAATTTTCACTGTCTCAGGCTTCCATTCTTTACCTTTAGCGAGATCCTTAATGAAAACAACCGCACCCTCTAACTTACCACCAGCAGATTTAATTTTCTCTATTGTTCGAATCATGCCCTTATTCATAGGATGCTTAGAACAAAATTCTTTATTCTTTTCTTTGGTCAAATCTTTCTCGATGGTTTGAGGCTTACCAGCAAAACTTACTACACCACTGACTGATCCGCCATCTGCAACCGCGCCGCCTTCGTACTTATATTTCGCAGCAAAACTGGTCGAAGCCGTTAAAGCTAATGCGGCACTTAAAACAACCGCTCCGGTGAACACTTTTTTAATCATTTAAACGAAATCCTCCTTACAAGATTAACGATCCAAATTTAAAATTGGGAAACTAAACGCTCTAAATTTTTTAAAATCTAGTAATTTTAACCAAATTAGCTTGGAAAACAATAGAAAAATGGGAGCCCCACATAATGGAGCTCCCAATATTTTCAAAAAAGCTTCATGAAAAACTTATTTCATAGATAGCTTTTCTTGCTCTTCCTTAGAAGCACTTACACCTTTTGGAGTCACATTACCCAATGGAAGAATTGAATTATCTCCCTTAGGCAATACTTTAAAATAACCCCATTGTCCTGCTTGTTGATAAGGCGTACGAGCATTCAACCAAAGGTAAGTGCCAGGGTTATGATATGCCCCGCCAGCTCCTTCGTCGATGAAAGCCTGGATATATTCGCCGCCGCCAAATTGCTCAACGTCGATCATATCAGAACCTTCTTGATTAAGATGGCGCCGCCATTGATGACCGTCCAAATTAAACATTTGATTTTGCTCGTTATGCGCGCCAAAGATATTGATCATAACTCTATCTCCAGCATGCGCCTTCAATGTAGGCGTTGCAGGATCTTTATCTGCGGCTACGCAGGCGGTGAATATGTTACCCAATTCACAACCCTCGTCTTCGCGATAAGTCCACGGCTCTAACCGGTAGTTAACGCCAGTCAAACCAGCAACGTTTTGCAAGTAAGGCATAAACGAAGTACCGATAATGTTATCTTCATCCTGGAAGTACAACGCAAAATCTCTGTAGTTCTGGAGATGTTGGTTTTCAGGATATGATTTATCGATGATTACATCTGCTTTCCAAGAGTTGCCAAGAGTAACATCTTTCCCGGTCTCTGGATCGCGATACACAGAACCTCTTGGTCCAACAATGATTCCGCCATACAACCCGTTACGGACATTACCAAGGAGGTTACCAAAATCCCAGATTAACGCGCCATTCAAGTTGTAATCTGGGTGAGCAAAGAAGGTATAAATTTTGGTTTTACCAGGAGCAACTGTTTGATCGCCTGGGTTATTACCAACGTTAATACCTTGCGAATCCATAGGATCGAAAGCGATGTTATTCGCATGTATCGAAGCGTTTCCAGATTCCAAGCGGTTGGTCAATTTAATTTTGACACAATCGCCCATATTTGCTCGTAAGGTCAACGGATGAGGCATATGCCCATCGTCCGCAACTTTACTGATCTCATTATCGAGAACGTAAATTGCTCCGTTCTCGTTTGCTACTTCTAACATACGCTCAAAATCAACTTCAATTTCATCTTCCGTATTAGGATTAAATTTCAATCCTTTGTTTACAGCAGAGACACTGAAGTTTTTAACAGGAGCGTCAGCCGGGCACACTTTCGTTTTCACTTTTTTAGCGAAATCTTTATTATTCGGAAGCATTAACAAATCGTCTTGCTTCTTATCGTAAACCCGGAAAATACCCCAACTACCTTCTCCAAGTTTGGAAGTTCGACCATCATAGAAAAGATAGTCCCCCGCCATAGCTTGGTAACCGCCAGCAGTCGTGGCCATATCATATCGTTCCGCAATACCAATGTGGATAGTATTCGTCACACGAGAATCACGATCGTATCTTTCTGGTCGATAACCATGACCAGAAACAACGAACGTATGAGTTTCGTTCATCATTCCATGAAGTAACCGGAACAATACGCTATCGCCTACGTAAGCACGAATTAACGGAGTGGTTGGATCTTCATGAGCTTTATTTGAAAACAACAGAGTTGGATCCGGATTAGCTTTCAATCGAGACGCCAAAGAAGCAGCTCGGAAGTTGAATCCGCTACCCGTGGTATGGGTACCTCCATTCAACATTGGAAATGCCGAGTCCAACATGGTATCAGGCATTTGAAAGGAAATGGACTGCCCTGCAGAGATCGCATTTTCTCGAGTCATACCTGGAGGATTACCTGCGCTGATCAATTGCGCTGTGTGAGGGACCGTGTCATGCAATTGAACTACTACTTCACGGAAACTTCCACTTCGAGCGTAAGCAATCGGCTCGGTTCCTCTAATATCTACAACAGGACCAGACCGAACTTCTTTACCAGTAACAGGATCATGATAAGTCGATCCCCAAGGTTCAACAATAGTGGAACCGATACCGCCATGCGGCCAAGTTGTTGCGCCAAAAGCATGATCATGCCAGAAAACTAATCCAACATCGGCGTCTACCCACATTCGATACCGAACAAACTCAGTGGTAACGATTTCGCCTTTTGGATGTGCTTTTTTTAATGGCTGGGTCAAATGCAAGGTAAAAATACCATCGCCAATTAAAGCCCCATTGTGAGGGTCAGTTTTTGGTTTTGGATCCATGCTTTTAATCCAGCGCGACTCTTTATTCGCTTCCGTTTCAATACCGATCATAACGTCGGCACCTTCATGAAATGGAGTTGAATGCTTAGCCATTTCGATCTTGATAGTTCTATCTCCAATGTTCGCCGTCTGAATCACATGAGCATTCATAGGAACTGGCATACCAACGTGATGCTCATGCCCTTCTTTATCTTTCCGCATTTTCTTATCAAACTGCACATAAGAGCGCATTGATTGATCGTAAGAAAATCCAGAGATAACGCCATCAGAAGACTGATTGTCAAATTGGAAGAAATGTGGATGGATGTTGACTTTCGACATTTGGAAATTTGTAAAGTCGTCGTCGTTCCATTCACTGGAAAGAACTACGTCTACACAATCGTAAACATTAGCTCGATAAACCAAAGGCTCAGCTTTCTTAGGATCGCCCTTTTTTAAAGCTAATTCTTCTTCTAGTACATATATCAAACCATATTTATCAATTACCGGAGCGGTATCCCCAACTTGAGGAGTCAACTCGATAGGCGTATTGATAAAATGGATTGCGTATTGCTTTCTACCTGCTCCTGCTGGGCATAAACTCCAACGACCATGTTCGCCAGGTTTTGCAGGAGTGGAATTTTCCATATTCGGACCGGCGTCGCCACTTCCAGGCTCAGTGCTGACATAGGTGTCGTCAGGTTGAATATGGAACGGCTCTAACCAAGGAGCACCCCCATGATGCCTAGCAAAAGGAATTCTCTTACCAAAATGCGGCTTAAAATGAGGCCATGCTAACTTGCCATTATTTGGCTCGAAAAGAATGGGATGCCGTTTTCCTGGATGTGGAGATTTATACTTCGGATTAGGCAAAGTAGACTCTCGCTCAGATAACGCTCGATTGTCTTTCCAGCCGTAGTCCCAAACCGAACCATCATAAGCAAGAATTTGTCCTCGTTCATCGTCGGTATGACCCGGTCGATCTTGAGGAGGCAACATGTACTTAACCCAATCTCTAATGCTAACTGTTGGAGTATCAGTGGTCCAATCGCTTGTTCCATCTTTATCTACAACATTAAACTTCTTTCCAAACCAATCCATCGTTTTGTTAACCAATTTATCGGATGGAACACCATGAGGAATACGACCTTTTCTATCTGGCAATTCAGCCAAAGGAGGCATTACGTCGGTACTTTCAAATGGGTAATTCCCAGATTGAAGGACGTTGTAAACCCGCCAATAACCCCACATACCCGCAACATAATGATGCGCTACGTGACAATGGAATAAAAAGTCGCCCGCCAAATGTTGACACAAACCAGATCCACACTCAGTTTCTAAGTCAACAACTTCAGAAGGTCCAATGACCTTAACGTCAACACGGTCAGAAGTGGTTCGTACTACAGGATATTTAACAGGACCATCCCAAGCAGCTGTAATCATATTTTCCAAACTTGGCTCCCGTTTTGGGGAACGCAACCAACGGATTGAACCTCCGTGTGGATGATGGGAATGGAAAACTTCACCGCCACCATGAACCAATCGGAACTTAGCGGGATCGCCCATGTATGATCGAGGAATCGTTGTAGGAGCATCGCCAAAAGTATAAGAACTGTAGGCTAACGATTCATCTTCATAATGAAAATGTTTTTCTTGTTGTGCCAAATTATTGATACCAAACGGTTCACTACGATAATTCATCGCGCGAGCAGAAGGACGATAAGCGTCCGTTTGTGGGTCCCGTTGTGGAATCATTTCACCGTGGCGGTTCAAAGGTCGGAAAGATTCGTCGCCAACTTCATGATACATAAGGACGAATTCTCTGAAATCCCTATTGTTTGGTTGTGCGATTATCATTTCCCAGCCGCTATCTAAAGGCTCGCCAGTAAATGGGCTTAAATAGGTAGAACCTCTTGGCTCAACATTAAAAGTACCAATAAGTCCCAAAGATGAAGGATCTCGTCCAGCATGACTTTGAATCATGCGTCCGCCTTCCATTTCATCGATTGGAATTTGCCATTCGAAGTCTTGCGATTCGCCAGCAGGAATAATAGCACCTGGGGTAGCCGCAGTAGCCGGTTGCCCCGTAGAACTAATTATTATTTCAGAACCATTAACTTGGAACGCGATATCTTCGTCCTCAACTTCGTTTCTCACTTTGAAACGAACACAATCGCCTTGATTTCCACGAATCACTAGTGGTTGAATCAAGTCGCCTTGTAGACCGTTAGTAACAGCACCAGGATCAAGTTCGTCTTCGCGAGAGGCAGCATTTTTCACTTCTTCAGCTCGAACACCCTCTATATTTTTAGTCAAAACGTACATATAGCCGGGGTAAAAATCACCCCATTGGTTCAACGTAATTTCTACGTTGATAGCCGTAATGTCGTATTGCTTCACAGGTGCCGCACTAGCACAATGGGCTCCTTTATAAATTTTCGCCGAAGCCTCAGTTGGTCCAAGCAAAAAGGACTGTCCCATTTGATGAGCCGACCAAGAGTCATGATACATACCACCAGCAGATGCTGGAGCGGCATGTTCCTTAAGCTCTTGCTTTACTTTGCCCATCAACTTCATGAATGTTTTGTCAAGCCTTTGGCGACTGCCATCAAGACCGCTTTCGCTTTCTTCACGATCAACTTGACCTTCTAACTTGTTCAACCATTCTGGATGTTCCATCGAGGCAACTACGTGTTTCTCTCCATCATGGCCTTGATCAGCCGCAAAAGAACCAGAAACTCCTAGCGCCAGGAATAAAACCACTCCAAGAGCAGCGATCGGGAAGCCCCGTCCGCTCAAGAATCGAAAAACCATCACTACCCTCCTTGACGATTCATTAAAAAATTAAGGATGTAATAAAAATCACCCTTAAAACTACAAAACTATAATTACATATCCAAACGTTTAACTAACTCCGTCAACGGTAATATGAATAGATTCATTGCCACGGAATATTAACAAAAAAATCGTATCGGCAGAAACTAAATTTCTCACAACTTTTTTAAATTCTATACGAGATTCAGCTGATTGACCATTTACGGCCATAATCAAATCCCCTTTTTTCAAACCTGCTTTTTCTGATCTTCCGTCTGGAAAAACTTCTGTTACAACAACCCCTCCCTTGTCAAAAAGGTTGTACTTTTCCATTAATTTTGGACTTAAGTCTCTTAATGCTAATCCTAGAGTTCTTATAGAGTTTCTCGGAAGTAAAGCAACTCGTTCTTTCTTTTTTGCTACTCCCATGGTAACAGGGACAACTTTTTTCTCGCCATCGCGTAATACATGCACGTTAATCAATTGTCCTGGAGTAATCCCCCCAATGACTCTAATCATAGTGGCAGGAGATTTAACCAAAGAACCTCCTACTTTATATATAATGTCTCCAACCTTCAGGCCAGCTCTTTCGGCCGGCTCACCTTCAAAAATCGCATTGATGTAAACGCCCTGGCCAAGTCCTAAACTTTCAACTACTTTTTTCTCCTTATCAACAGGCTCTATACCAACGCCTAACCATCCTCGTCGAACCTCGCCTGTTTGAATTAAATCTTTAACAACTCCTTTGACCATATTCACAGGAATTGAAAAGCCAATGTTCTGAGCGTAATTGATTATTGCTGTATTGATTCCGACAATCTCGCCATCTATATTTAATAAAGGACCCCCGCTATTTCCTGGGTTTATAGATGCATCAGTCTGTATAAAATCTTCGTATCGGGAAATATTAATATTTTCTCTATTTAATCCGCTGACAATACCGAAAGTCATCGTATTATCCAGCCCAAAAGGATTTCCAACTGCTATAACGAATTGTCCAACCCTTAAGTTAGTAGAATCACCGAATTTGGCTTCAGGAAGCGGCTTGTCTGAATAAATTTTGATCACCGCCAAGTCTGTCTCTTCATCTGCCCCTATAACTTGGCCTTGAAATTTTTTACCGCCCATCAAAGTAATTTCGGGAGTAGCCATATCTTTGACAACATGACTATTTGTAACAATCAATCCTTTTTTCCCATCGATAATTACTCCAGTCCCCGTATTAGTAGGCCTCACTCTTCGCACTGAGCTTGAACTTGATTTATTCGATTTAATATAAGGCGTTATGGTTACAACAGCTGGGCGAACCTTTGCCGCCAAACTAACTAAAGCCGCCTCCATATCTCTTAAAACCGACAATCCTCTAGAAACATCTTCGGCTAACACAGATCCAGGAATAAGAATCATTCCAAGAATCAAAGCAGCTGAAGCTGTTGATCTAAAAACCTTGCGGCTAAAAAGTTTCATTTTAAATATGTAAGGTCCAAGATCGCTAACAATCCTCAAAAAATAGAAAATAAATTTTGATTTAAGACGCAAATGACCAAAGGCTTATAAGCCCATTTAGATATTGGGTTAAAGTAAACTTTAAATTTTAACGGAAAAACTCATAACTTTCAAATTTGAATTGATTGTTATGATTTCAAGATAGACAATATTATTAATATTAAGAAAAATATTAATCTGAAAGGGGACTCGCGGAGTGCTTATTCAAGGTTTTCTAACCCATAAATTACAACGTATTCTAAATTCATATATGTTAACCTTGGCCAAGCTAAACTTATTAGATTAACTATCAAATAGAGACCTTTCTTATATATATATATTAAAAATGTGTCAAGAAAAATATTTATAAATAGCCTTTTATCGGAACTTTCTTATCCCATATTCGTTGCATTTTTGTATTTAATCATTTTTTTAATATCAAGGATAATAAGCTTAAATCGAATTATTTTTTAACGGAGCATCTAAAGGTAATGAACTTTAAAGACCTAAACGATAAAAGCGCAGAAGAAATTTTGAATTGGGCAGCAGAAGAATATCCCGGGCGGATTGCTTTAGCTTCCAGCTTTGGTCTAGAAGATATGGTTTTAATCCACATGATATCTAAACTAAGCCAACCCATTTCCATATTTACATTGGATACAGGAAGATTGCATGAAGAAACATATACATTAATCGATCAAGTTAGATCGCGCTATGAATTAGAGATAGCTACTTTTTTTCCTGATGGACCTTCAGTCGAAAAACTATTAAAAGAAAAAGGTTTTCTATCTTTCCGCGAAAGCTTGGAAAACCGCAAAGAATGTTGCCGCATCAGAAAAGTTGAACCTCTTCAACGAGCTATAAAAGAATTGGGTGCTTGGGTAACTGGATTACGAAAAGAGCAAAATATCACTAGAAACGATATCCAGGCCGTTGAAGAAGATAAAGACCACGCCCCATTAGTTAAAATAAACCCGTTAAAAAATTGGTCTACAGGAGATATTGAAGCTTATATTTCAGAAAATAATATCCCGACGAATCCTTTACACAAACAAAACTATCCCAGTATTGGGTGTGCACCTTGTACACGTCCTGTTGAACCAGGGGGAAACCCTAGGTCTGGGCGATGGTGGTGGGAGAACCCTGAGCACAAAGAATG
>CAWVUN010000003.1:0-15126 GCA_963932495.1 uncultured bacterium | reverse complement strand
AGCAGATCTTGGAAACGTCGATACTTTAACTCCAGAATTATAATAGTCATTAGGCAAGGAAAAGGCTTGTGTGGCGTATACAACTACTGTCGGGCAAGTATTTTTAGGAAGAGCCAATCCAGGAGGGCCTTCGCCTCGAGTAACCGTTAACCTTACATAAGCTTCTTTCAAATTATTTTTTTTTAAAACATCGTTGATGATTTGGTTCAACTTTTCTTTATCATGAGGTATTTTTAAAAAAATTTTATTGGATGATTCGAAAAGCCTATCGAGGTGATCTTCTGAACGAAAAATATGCCCTCCATAAGCCCTTAGAGTTTCAAACAGTCCATCTCCGAGAGTAAACCCACGATCCAAAATTGATACTGACGCTTCTTTCAAGGGCAAATATTTACCGTTAATGAAGACTATTTCATCACTCATAATTCAAGTCCTAAAGCTTTTTTCATGGCGGCGGCTTTATCTAAAGTTTCAATGTACTCTTTTTCAGGAATTGAATCGGCTACTATTCCAGCGCCTACATGAAAATAGGCTTGACCATTTTTTATAATGATGGTTCTAATTACAATATTTAAATCTACCCATTGTGAAAAACCAATATATCCCAATGAACCTGAATAAGGGCCTCTCTGGACAGTTTCCAATTCGTTGATTATTTCCATACACCTAATTTTAGGACATCCGGTTATGGTTCCTCCTGGGAATAATGCTCTAATAATTTCAATAACGGAAGCTTTTGAAGATAGCTTGCCGATAATATTGGAAACAATATGAATTACATGAGAATATTTTTCTAAAAACATCAAATCAGTTACTTCAACTGAGCCATATTCACATACTCTTCCCATATCATTACGTTCTAAATCAACTAACATCAAGTGTTCAGCTAATTCTTTTTCGTTTAGCAATAGTTCTGCGCTTAGTTTATTATCTTGAACAAAGTCCTTTCCTCTAGGCCTTGTCCCGGCGATGGGACGAGTTTCTAAATGATTTCCATTTATTTTTAATAAACGTTCAGGAGAAGAGCTAACGATTGAAAAGCTTTCAAAATTAAAATAACTAGAGAAAGGGGAGGGGTTTATCATTTTCAATTTTCTATATAAGCTTAAGGAATCTTTTGCATAGTCTATTGAAAACCTTTGTGCCAAATTAGCCTGATAAATATCCCCTTCCTGAATATAATTTTTTGCTCTCTTTACGATATCTTGATAGTTATTTTGTGAAAAATTAGAGCGGAGGTTAATGGGAGGAGAGAATGATTTATTTTCTGTTTTGGAGTCATTTCTTTCTTTATTATTTTTATTCCACTTATGGAATTTTTTTATCAAGCCCCAGGCTTTATTTATCTTATCAACATTTTCATCAAATATACTTTCAGAAGACTCATCGCCTAATTCGTTGGAGACGAGATATTTTAAAACTCCCGACTCTCTGTCATAAACCCATAAATTTTCTACTGTCATGAAATAAAGAAAAGGTAAACCCAATTCATCTTTAGATGGAGTTGGTAAATCCTCAAAAAAATGACCCATTTCATAGCTAAAAAAACCTACCCAACCTCCCCAAAAATGAGATAAATAATCAAAACTCTTAATTTTATTAGAAAAATTTAGACGACATAATTGCTTATTGGCGTTACTTTTCCATTCTTTAACGTCGGATTGTTGATTTGGAGAGTTCCCTATATTAGGGATTGAAATGAATGGAGGGGTACCTAGCCCCATAATGACATATTTAGCATTGAGATCGATCTCTCCAGCGCTTTCTAACAAAAAAGCATTTTTTGAGTCGCCATATAGATAGTCAAAAAACTCGTCTATAGGCAAGTGAGGGACAGTATCTTCACCACAAATAGGCACTCTGATGGATTCGCAAGATAAACGGATAAATTCAGATTTGGAGGGATAAATTTCCATATTTTGAAAGGAAGGGGAAATACAAAACAGACAAACTATTACTCGTATCGTAAAGCTTCGATTGGATTTAAATTAGAGGCTTTATTAGCGGGATAATAACCAAAAAAGACGCCCACGGCTACTGAAAAACCAAAAGCCAATAAAATAGATTGAAGAGATATGACAGTTTCCCAGCCGCCAATTTTAGATACGGCTTTTGAAATACCTATACCTAATAGGATGCCAACTCCTCCGCCCATGAAACTTATTAATATAGACTCGATTAAAAACTGTTCCATTATTTCTCTTTTTTTTGCGCCAATTGCTTTCCTGATGCCAATTTCTCGCGTTCTTTCTGTGACGGAGACCAACATGATATTCATGATCCCAATTCCGCCAACCATCAAGGATATAGCGGCAATTCCACCTAATAGATAAGTGAACGTTTTTGCTGCGTCTCCCCAACTGTTGAGCCATTGGGAAGAGTTACTCACGTAGAAATCATCCTCTTTACCTTCACGGATGTCGTGCCTTCGGCGTAGAAGTTTAACGATGTCTTCTTTAATTACTTCAAGATCGCTTATGCTTTTTGCCTGAACGTCTATTGATTGAATATGAGATTTGCCAAATAAACGCTTTTGAGCGGTTGTAATAGGTACAAAAATTTGATCGTCTGGGTCCCACCAACTGAGCGCCCCCTTTGGTTCTGTAACTCCAATAACGAGAAAGTTATCCCCATCAACTTTAATAAATTGACCAATAGGGTCTTTTTCTTCGAACAGGTTTTTGACCGCAGTAGCGCCCAATACACAGATTCTCTTGGCTCCTTTCATTTCCTCTTTATTAAAAAAGCGTCCCTTTTGAATTTCAAAATTGGATAAGAGAGGATAGTCTGGGCTTGTGCCTCGAACCGTTGAATTTGAGTTTTTATTCCCAAATTTTAATTGTGCGCTTTGATAAACTTGTGGCGCGACTCCCTTAATCAAGTCAATATTTTTTTCTATTGACCATGCATCTTCTAAAATTAAGGTAGTCACTTTTCCTGAGCTAACGTGACGAGTTTTCTTTTGGCCGGGTTTAACTGAAATGATGTTTGTACCAAACTTTGCAATTGTTTGGAGAGTTTGTTGTTGCGCTCCTTCTCCAATAGAAATCATAGAAATGACTGAGGCGACACCGATTACAATTCCCAATGCAGTCAAAAATGAACGAAGTTTATTAGCAATTAAACTTCTTAATGCCATCTTTAAAAGATCCCAAATCAACATCAGTTATCACCGTTGGTTTGTCTATCGCTAATTAATTGTCCGTCTTTCATTGATATAATTCTGTGGGTTCGTTCTGCAATATCATATTCATGAGTTACTATAATTATTGTAACTCCTTCAGCATTAAGTGAGTTAAAAATACCGAGGATTTCTTCGCCATTTACTGAATCGAGATTTCCAGTAGGTTCATCAGCTAAAATGATAGCAGGATTGTTTACGATAGCTCTAGCTATGGCTACTCTTTGACGCTCTCCTCCTGATAATTCGTTGGGACGATGTATTGACCGTTTGGCGAGACCTACTTTTTCTAATGCTTTAAGAGCAACATCCCGGGAATTTTGAACCCGTCCATAAAGTAGAGGCAACTCCACATTTTCTAATGCGGTGGCGCGAGGCAATAAATTAAAACTTTGAAAAACAAAACCAATTCTACGATTGCGTATTTCTGCAAGTTTATCTGAACCTAACAGTTTGACGTCGACATCTTCTAAATAATACCCCCCTGACGTTGGTTGATCTAAGCAGCCCAACAGGTTCATGAGAGTTGATTTACCGCTTCCCGAAGGGCCAATAATAGAGACCAACTCGCCTGGGTTAATATTAAAACTTACATCTTTTAATGCTGGAACTTTAACAGAACCTAAATTATAAGTTTTACCAAGATTTTGGATTTTTATTATGGGATTCATTTGGCTCTTAGAAACCAAACCATTTTCCTGAAAGAAGAGCCTGTGTCGCTGGAAGGATTGAAAACGGCTTGGATTTTTTCCCAATCGCCTACGATGACTTCTTGGTCATTTTTTAAACCAGAAAGAATTTGAGCATAAATAGGATTTCGGATTCCAGTAAAAATTCGCGCTTTTTTAGGCATTTGCTCTTCAAGGATGATAGCAAATTTTCCTTCATCATCTTTATTGACAGCTTCTCGAGCTAGATAAAGAGTGTCCGAAATTTTATCTGAAATAATTTCAACATTCGCTGTCATCATGGGTCTTAAAGAACTCATTCCTTCTCCAAGAACCTCAATTTTAACTTTAAATATAGTGATATTATTTTCAACCACTCCTTGAGGGGCAACGCGTTTAACTTCACCCTGAAAAGTGTTGGTAGGAAATGCGTCCGTTGTAATTACGACTTCTTGACCAACAGTAATAGAGCCGATATCGGTTTCGTCTACGTCGGCAGTAATATACAAGCGGCTCATATCGGCTATGATTGCTAAGGCAGTTCCTCCGCTTACGTTAGAAATTCCCGAAGAAATGATTTGTCCTTTTTCAACCGACTTTTCGATTAAAGTTCCTTGGATAGGGGAAAAAATTTCAGTTTCATCAAGTTTCTCTTTCGCTTCTTCTAACACGATTTCAGCACGGTTAACTTCCGCTCTGGCTAACTCAATTTCGCTTTTGCGTAACTCAATGTCGTATTTTGAATCCATAGCAGCTTGCAATTGGGACTGAGCTTGAATTAATTTTTCCTGATTTACTTTGAATTCGGTTTTTGCACGAATTAATGATTCTTGAGAGGCTACTTTTTGTTTAAATAAATCTCGCTGCCTGCGGAGTTGATCTTTTGTCTCTATAAAGTTAGCTTTTGCGGCTATAACGGTGGACTGTGAAGTTTTTAAATCATTTTTGTATTTATTTTTTTGAAGGATAAGCGAGGTTCTCGCTTTTGCAAAATTTGCCTCAGAGCTTGATAAGTCGGCATTTGATTTACCAACGTTGCGCATTTCGTCCGATTTATCGAGTCGCAATAATAATTGACCCGTTTCCAATATATCGCCGGCTTCAAAAGGGAAATGAATGATTTGGCCACTTGCCTTTGACTTAACTTCAACTTTATAATTAGGTTCAACAACTCCAGTTGCCGTAATCTTAACGGCTAGTTCGCCTTGTTCGACGTTAACGGTTTTTAGCTTAGGTTTTGCCGAAGCTTCGTCTTTTTGCTGATCCCAAATACTAAAAAGAATAAGAGCAATAACACAAAATACAATTCCTATTACCGTTTTTTTCATTTTGAAGCCAAAACTTTTACACCGTATTCTTCGAGGGTTTGCCCCAGCACTCGGTTTAAATTAATTTTAGATTTTTTATAATCAATTATTGCCTCGATTTCTTGACTTTGGTTTTCGGCCAAATCTTCTTGAAACTCAAGTACATTGAAACTTGTGGAAAGTCCGACTTCAAATTTCTTTTCTTCGGCGGCCAATTTTTCTTCGCCTAACTGCCTAGATATTTTAGCTGCACTAATTCTTTGAATATTAGTTTGAATTTGGCGAACGGCTTCTCTAACTTCTACAATAATTGATCTCTCTAGTTTTTTTATATCCAATATTGATTGATGAGTTCGTAGACGCGATGCTGTTAGTTTACTTTTAGCGGACCGATTACCAAGTGGGTAGCTGAGCTTAAGACCAAACTCCCAATTGAAGAACTTGGTATCAGTTAAATTATCTAAGGTATCTCCGTAACTTCCATCAAAAGAGCTCCTAGCAGTACTTCCATCAAAATTCGTAATGGTGCGCGCGTCTCCAGCAAGTCCATTTAATCCAAAAGTTCCAAATAAATCTAAAGAGGGATATAATTGGTTTTCGTTAAATTTAACTTGTATGTTTTTACTTTGTAAATCTTTTTTTTTGGATAAATAATCAGGACGTTTGAGTAATGCTAAATTGATTGCTTCATTTAATTGTAGTTCCATATCATTTTTATAAATGGGATGGTCTACGGGGAGAATATTTGAACTACCAAATGGACTGTTGAAGTTTACAGTCATACTATTTTTTATTTTATCTTCATTATCCTGTATAGAGTCTTTCGAAATTAAAAGTGATTGTTGCCTAGAAGCCACTTCTGCTTTGGCTTGTAATATTTCAATTGGAGCCAAAGAGCCAACGTCCACTTGGGCTTTTACTCTACGTTCTAAATCTTTTGCTCTTTCAAGAGACTTTTCTTTTAACTTTAAATCTTCAATGCTAAAAACTAAATCCCAATAAGTATTTGCTACTCCTGCAAGAATGTCGATAACTTTTGACTTAAAGTCAAAATCGGAAATACTTCTGGTATTACTAGCGATATAAATATCTTTTAGATTAACTTCAAAGCCGAAATTTTTTAACAAAGGCTGGTTTATCGTTAGAAATAAATCAGAATTATATTGTGGATTTAAACCTGCAAAATTAGAATTGTTTTTGTTTTTCGTGTTTGTGAAGTTTAGAGAATAATCAGCTCCAGTTTTAAGTTTTTGGTTTAAACTTAGCTCCCATTTTTGGTTTTCGTTTTCACTAATGTCTGGAGAGGCTAATGCTGAAGATATTTGGTTAGCTTTATCAGATGTTGAGATCTTGCCTTCCAACCCGGGATCAAACTTAGATTTTTCATTTATAATGTCTTGTTCGTTAATTTTTGAAAAGTATTGCTTTACAGATATTTCTACGTTATTCTTTATCGTCTTTTGCACTACCATTTTTAGAGAAAGTTTTAAACTATTACCGGGAGGTGTGGTTCCAGGGGTTTTTATATCTCTTGCGAATACATTTTCCGAAAAAAACAAGATCCAGAGGCTAAAAATCAAAAAAAACAAACGAAACATTGAATAATCTTCTCCAATACATGTAAAATCTAATTTTCCCCAAAAACTTTATAATTTCTCAAAACACATATTGAGCGAAAAAAAGCTAAATACTTAATAATTAGGGAATCAAAAAACCATTATAGTCTAATCAGTTGGGCGTTCAAACTTGTCACAAAAGTCAAAGTATCTTCTTTGCTTATCGCTATATATATTTAAAAATTATTGATAATGTTGACTTTTCGTCTTTTTATATGAATTACATAAATATTATTCGCTCACAAACTAAATTATGTTGTGAGATTTTTGAAAAAGCACAGGAGGAAGTTGAAAAGGGGGTTCCTTCCGACAGAGTTTTATCGAAAATTTTCCGATCTAGAAAAGAAATTGGATCAAGAGACAGAAGGTTAATCAGTGATTTGATTTTTTCCACTTTTAGATGGAAAGGGTGGTTAAATATCTTAAAAGATAAATCTCAAGAAGAGATTTTTGCCTTGTCCTTACTTTTAGATGGAAAGACTCATTATACAATATGGAATTCTTGGGCTCAAACCTTAAATGAAAATATTTTATCTCTTAACTCTTTAGATTTTCAAGATAGCATTGAGGAAAAATCCAAAGTTATAATGAATGAAATAGGCCAAATTGATCTTTTTAGTGTAATAGAAAAGTTGTTCCCTCCATGGATATATGAAAAATTATTACTCCCTCAGGATGAGATTCTTAGAAAGAAATTATTTATTGATTTTGCTAAACAAATGCAGACGCGACCACCTGTCTGGCTAAGGAGTTCAGCTAAAAATCCAGATAAATTTTCTTCTATATTAAGAGCGGCTGATGTTAAATTTGTATCGCATCCAAAAGTTAAGCCAGCACATGCGATTACAACGCCTGTCAACTTAAATTTATTGAGTAGTGTCAAATCGGCTCAGTACGAAGTTCAAGAATTGTCTTCCCAAGCGGTGGGTTTGGTTTGCTCACCTAAGCCTGAAGAAACTTGGTTAGATTCATGCGCTGGAGCAGGTGGAAAAACACTTCATTTAGCTCATTTGTTAAAGGGAAAAGGAAAAGTAATTGCTTTCGATACTAGAAAAAATATGCTTAAAAAAATTCTGTCTCGTTCAAAAAAATGGGGATTAAGAAATATTTCAATTATTGAAAATAAAAAAAAGATTTTTAGAGATTTTCGCCACGGTATAGATGGAGTTCTTGTTGATGCACCGTGCAGTGGTATAGGGAGTTGGCGGAGAAATCCTGATGCTCGTTGGCGTATTAATGAATCTGAAATTACAGATTATTCAGAATTACAATACGAGATATTATTGAATATGAGCGTTCTTGTTAAAGAGGGGGGAGCTCTCGTTTTTTCTGTTTGTTCATTGACAAAGTTAGAAACGCGAGATTGTATTAAGAGATTTTTAGACCATTCGGATGCATTTAATTTAGATCCGTTTACTAATCCATTTACAGGTAAAGAAACTGATGGAACTATTGAAATATGGCCTCAAGAGAATAATTCCGACGGAATGTTTATAGCAAAAATGAGAAAGTCAATATGATTAAGTTTTAATGTAAATACGTCACAGCACTATGTGAATATGAATTAGTATAAATAAAACTTAAGTTGACAAAGTTTGTTATTAGTCTCTCAATTAATACCGAAATTTAAGCATATCCCCCCTGTTAATTTTTTTTTTTGATAAGCTCTCCTAATTTTCATCTGTTATACCTCATAATATCTTTCAGTTTATCTTTAAGTGCTTTTTTTAAAAAACCACTTAAGAGAAATTCTACTTCTATTCAGCCCTTAATTGTCTTAGCAAGTTAGAGCCAACAGCTAATTTAGTGAAATAATTTTTTAATAAGTTGTCAGAAGCAGTGTATAATTGACTGTCAAGTGTCTAAAGAATTATAGAAGTTTTTGTTAATTTATATTCGTGCAAAACTTGTAATATATAAACTTAATATATTCCAAAAAAAAAATCTTATGTCAAAAGTAACTGCTGCAGATATTTTAAAAAATGTACCGATCACAAGAAAGACTCTCTGGCTTTGGCAAAAAAAATATCATTTTTTTCCTGATCCAGACAAAAAACTTCACCCTGGTGGTAAAGGGATAGTAGGATATTATCCGAGCTGGGTTATGGATCGTTGTGAAAATATTTATAAATTGCAGAAAAAAGGTTATACCGTAGCCATAATCAAAGAAATTCTACAAAAAGAAGCTGTTGAAAAATCAACAAAAAAAATTTTAATTGTAGATGATGAAAAAAAAAATGCCAATTTAATTCAAAAATTCTTTAAGAAAAACGGGTATAATGTAGAAGTGGCATACGATGGACTAGAAGCTGGTTTGAAAACGGTATGTTTTTTACCTTCGGTTTTGTTGATTAATGTTTCACTTCCTGGTTTGAATGGGCTAGAAGCTTGTAAAAAAATAAAAAATAACGAGCAAACCAAAAATATTCATATTTTTGCAATGTCGGGTAATTTAAGTTACTCCGAGAATCTTCTTTTAGAAGCTGGTACAGAAAAGTTTTTTAAGAAGCCTGTTGATATAGCTCATATTTTTAAAGAATGCGATGAGTTGATCAAAAAGCAAGTTACTATGATCGATTCCTTGTTTCATGAGATTATTTAGTTTATCCTGCCAAAATTGTTCTTTCCTAAAAAATTTCTTTGTTTCATCCAGTAAATATTGTATATATTAAATACTTTTAACTCCTAAAATTTGTAATTTAATTATGGAAAGCCCTGCCAGTCTCGCTATTAGCGACGTTTCTGAATTACGTCAAATTTCAAAAGAACTTAGAAGAAAAAGCCTAGAAATTATTTACCAAGCTGGTTCTGGACATCCAGGAGGAAGCTTGTCGGCGGCAGATCTTATAGCCGCCATTTTTTTTGGGAAAATGAGGTTTGATCCCAAAAAACCAGGTGATCCAAATAGAGACCGTTTTATATTAAGTAAAGGTCACTGCACAGGATTACTTTATTCGACTCTTGCTAAGGCTGGGTGGTTTGATTCTTCTAAGCTTTCAGATTATAGGAAAATAAATAGCGAATTGTTTCTTTCCGGGCACCCTCATCCTAAAACTCCAGGAGTTGAAATTGCTACCGGTAGTTTAGGGCAAGGTTTGAGTGTTGGTAATGGTATGGCACTTGCCGCTCGATTGGATAAGTTGGATTATAAGGTCTATGTCCTAATGGGGGATGGCGAATTACAAGAAGGTCAAGTGTGGGAAGCAGCAATGAGTTCTGTAAAATATAAGCTTACCAATCTCACCGCGATTATAGATTATAATAAATTAGCGCAAGATAGCGCAACTAAGGACTTGAAAGACTTAGAACCACTAGAAGATAAATGGAAATCTTTTGGTTGGAATACTATCAGAATTGACGGACACGATATGGAGCAAGTTTTAGATGCTCTAAACCAAGAGAATCACCCAGAAAAACCTAAAGTCATTATTGCTGATACTGTAAAGGGGAAGGGTGTGAGTTTTATGGAAAATGAAACTTCTTGGCATGGCGTGGCTCCTTCAGATGAAGAATATGAAAAAGCTTTAAAGGAATTGGCATGAAATCAGGAGCAACAAGAGACGGATATGGGGCGGCATTAGAAGAATTAGGCGAAAACCCAAGAGTTGTCGTTTTAGATGCAGGAGTTAGTGATAGCACTAGAACCAAAAAGTTTGGCAAAAAGTTTCCTAATAAGTTCTTTAATATGGGGATCAGCGAAGGCGATATGGTTTGCACTGCTGCAGGTTTAGCTACTACAGGAAAAGTAGCCTTTGCTACAGGTTTTGCATGTTTTCTACTGGGAAGAACAATGGATCAGGTTTTAGTTAGCTTAGCATATTCTAATACAAATGTTAAATTAGCTGGAACACATGCCGGACTTGCAGTAGGTGAAGATGGACCAACCGCCCAAATGATTGTCGATTTAGCTTACACCAGAGCAATGCCTAATATGACAGTTATACAACCAGCAGATTGGGAAGAAGCTTATCAAGCAACAAAAGCACTTGCAGATCATTATGGGCCTGTTTATTTTCGACTCGGTAGACCAAAAGTGGATGGAGTTTACGATTCTTCAAGTAAGTTTCAAATTGGTAAAGCCAATGTGTTGAAACAGGGTAAGGATATTGTCGTATTTGCAACAGGTATTATGATTCAAGAATCAATGAAAGCGATAGATATATGCTCAAAAAATGGTATAGATGTTACTTTAGTTAATATTTCGACTATTAAACCTTTAGATGTACCGCTTATCGTAGAACAAGCAAAAAAGAACGGAGCGGTTATCACAGCTGAAGATCATAATGTCATTGGAGGTCTTGGAGACGCGGTTTTATCAGCACTCGTAGAGAATAAGGTTTACTTACCATTTAAGAAGGTGGGAGTTATGGATACGTTTGCAGAAACAGGAACGATGAAAGATCTTTTCCAAAAATATGGCCTCTCAGCGGAACATCTTGCTAAGTCAATCCAAAATATCTGCCAAGAAAAATCATAAATTAACCATTTCTTATCACAACTTTTCCAGATTTAATGGATATTTGACACCCCAATCGATATCCTTCGTTGATTTTATCTTGACCTAATACTTCAACCTCATCGTCAATTACGTCCGATAAGTTTTCCATTCCTTCAAGAACTAAAAGTCTACAAGCTCCACAACTTGCTTCGCGACAACCAAAAGGTAAAGTTGCTTGAGCTTCGTCTGCGGTAGTCGCTATTTTTGAACCATCTGGAACTTGCTTGGACATGTTGTCCGAATCAAATACAATTTCAGCCATCTTTAAAACATCCTTCAAAAGTTAAAAGTGGGAGGAACCACATTTTATAATAAGTAATAAACCATTTAAAGATTTTTATTTATAAGTTAACATAATATATCTTATAGGAACTTAATATATTTGGTTTATAGTTGCTGTTTGTCTAGATTAGCCTTTAAAATAAGCTTTTGATGGATAATCTACATTCATTCTTTTAAAGAATTTATTAAATTATAAATAATATGTGCGGTATTGCTGGAATTATCGATTTTAATAAAAGTGGCCAAAGCCAAAAAGCTTTGAATCGTATGATGGCTTCTTTGAAACATCGTGGTCCTGATGATTCGGGTTCTACCAAACTTACATTTCAAAATGGTTGGGAAATATTTTTAGGTCATCAAAGGCTTTCAATTATTGATTTATCAAAAAATGGTCGTCAACCCATGGCAAACAATGATGAAACGTCTTGGATTATTTTTAATGGTGAAATTTATAATTTTCAAGAAATTAGAGATAAATACTCAAATAGTTACCCTTTTCGATCTAATTCAGATACTGAAGCTGTTATAGCGGCTTTTAATAAAAGTGGTCCTCAGTGCCTTCATAATTTCAGAGGTATGTATGCATTTGGTATTTGTGACTCCGTTGACCAATCTATTTTCTTAGCTAGAGATCGTTTAGGTAAAAAACCTTTATATTATGTCCTAAATGATGATTTTTTTATATTCGCTTCAGAGGTACGTTCAATTCTAGCCTCTAATTTAATAAGTTTATCAATTAATGGCAATGGAATAATGAACTATTTGTCATACGGGCGTTCTGAATCTCCTAACTCAATTATTGATGGAATAAAGGAGCTCAAAGCGGCTCATTTTATGAGAATTTCTTCAGATGGGATAAAAGAAACTGAGTATTGGAGTCCTTTAAATAATCATTCAAATGGCTTGGGTGAGATTCAACCAACGGAAAAAATTAAAGAAACTTTAATAGAATCTGTTAAATACCGTTTAATTGGTGATGTCCCTGTTGGTTCGTTTTTAAGTGGTGGAATTGATTCAAGTGCGATTTCAAGTATTGCCTCACAAATTTCCAAAAATAAAGTAAAAACTATTTCGATGGGGTTTGATGATAAAGGTTTTGATGAGTCTCGATACGCTAGAATTGTTGCAGACAAATTTGATACGGATCACCTGCCCTATCGCTTAAGTGAAACTGATTTGCTTGAGTCCTTGCCAAATATCATTAAAGCGATGGATCAGCCTACTGTAGACGGGATAAACACATATCTTATTTCTCGTTGCGCTAGCGATGCTGGTTTAAAAGTTGCTTTGTCGGGAATAGGTGGAGATGAGCTGTTTGCAGGCTATGAATCATTCGACGCAGTTCCTAAAATTAATCAAATAGACAAAATATTGTCTTGGTTCCCAATCCCTTGCGTGAAAGCATTAGGAAAGCTATTTGACCTACCGTCTTTTACATCTGATAAATCCACAAAGCTTTCTCATTTAATAAGAGGAAAGTATATTGGCTCTTATTATTTAGTTAGAACTCTATTTTGTCAGAACCAAATATCTGACCTTGTTAAAGATAAGGAAATTGTGAATCAATTTATTGATGGTTCAGTCAATGATGCAAAAATGGTTCAATCTAAATTGGACCATCTTTCTATAACAGACCAAGTTTCTTATCTTGAGTTAACTCATTATTTGGGAAATATGCTTTTGAGGGATACTGATTTTATGAGTATGGCTCATGGCTTAGAAATTCGTGCACCATTACTTGACCATAAGTTAGTTGAATTGATGTTTAAAGTACCAAGTCATCTTAAGAGACAACAATCTAAACCAAAGCCTTTATTAATAGACTCTCTACCAGTCAAATTACCTGATGAAGCGGTTTTTCGTAAAAAAATGGGTTTTACAATACCACTCGAAGTTTGGTTGAAAACATATCTAAAAAAAGAAGTAGAGTCGGTATTAATGAGCCCAGTTTCACAATTGGAGGAATTTTTATCAATGAGTTCCATTGATAAATTATGGAAAGGCTTTTTGGATGGGAAAGTTTCTTGGTCTAGGCCATGGTCGATTTACGTATTAAAAAAATGGGTTGTTACTAATTTATAATAGGGGTTTACTTCTTTTTAGGTACATACCAACCCGTTCGCATAAAGTCGCCATTCATTTTTACGGATTCGTCAATATTAACGTAATTATCTTTACATTTTCCTATATCTATTTTATCTAATTTTTTAAGAGAATTTTCTTTTGTTTTTTGGGATAGCACGGTAGCTCGCTTTTTCCTTGGAGTTATAGCTTTCTTTTTACGACCATTTTTAAGCCTTTTTATATCCTCGTGTGACATACCGATTATCATTGTAAATCTCCTTTAAAACATTGAATGAGAATTTTATTTTATACAAATACCCATCTTGCAGCAAGTCGATAAGAGTTAAATTCAATTAAAAGTACTTTTTATTTGATAACGCGAACTTGATCTAAATATTTTCAAATATGTTTCTTAAAGAATTTAAAGTCATTTTAGAGGATTCGGAAACTCCGATAGAAGCTTTTTCTGAGTTTGTAAATACAAACGACCATTTTGAGATGGCGCGTTTGGTACATGAATTTTCTAAAAAAGACAAAATACGTATTTTTCATACGTTGGATGATTCTAAAAAGCAGCAGGCCTTGCTCTATGAAACCGATCAAGATAGCCGAAATGAAATTTTAGATGTTTTAGAAGATGACTATGTAGCTAATTTCCTTAAAGAAATGGCAGAGGATGAAGCGACCGATATATTAAAAGATCTTTCGGATGATCGGAGAAATATTATTTTATCTTTAATGACGCCAAAAGTAGCTGGCATCATTAAAAACCTGATACGCCATGGTGAGGAAACTGCAGGAAGCTTAATGGCTCTTTCATATAATAAGGTAGCTCCTGGAGATATTCCTGCAAAGATTTTGATGCAATTTAAAAAGACAAATCAATCGGATATCCCTCCCTATTTTTTTGTGTCAAGCGACCGCAATGAATTATTAGGATTCTTTAAATTAAGAGATTTATTGAATGCTCCTCCCAATTTTCAAGCCCACCAATTCATGAGAAAAAACAACACTAAAGTTTATTTAGATGATGGCTGTGAGAAAGTCGCAAATGTCATGGATCATGAAAAAATGAGCGCGATTCCAGTTGTAAATGAGCAAAATATCATTCAAGGAATCATTACTTTTGACGATGTGATTCACTCTATGAAAGAAATAGCAGATGAAGATATTTTTACTATGATTGGTACATCTACAGTTGATCCTTTTGCTAAAAGTGCCATCAATAAAGTTATAGCTAGAGCTCCCTGGTTATTGATAACATTTATTGGAGGAATATTCAGTGCTTTTATTCTTAGTCATTATGCAGATACTTTACAAGATTTCACGACGGTCATCTTTTTTGTACCGTTTGTAATTGGTTTGGCTGGTAATGTGGGAATTCAAGGAGCGACTGTTATTGTTAGGGGAACGGCAACAGGAGATATTCAATCAGACAATTTAAAAACAGTTGTTATGAGTGAAATTGGCGTCGGAGTATTAAATGGAATTATATTTGGAGGACTGTGTG
>CAWVUN010000002.1:0-16156 GCA_963932495.1 uncultured bacterium | reverse complement strand
TCTATTTTGACTACCAAGTTAGGTAAAGTGATAGGTTGGGCTCAAAAAAATGCTTTGTGGCCCGCTACTTTTGGGTTGGCTTGTTGTGCTATCGAAATGATGGCAATGGCGAATTCCCGTTGGGATGCGGCAAGGTTTGGCGCGGAAGTATTTCGGGCATCTCCTAGGCAAGCTGATTTGATGATTGTTTCTGGTAGAGTTTCGCAAAAGATGGCTCCTGTTTTAACTCGGATTTACGAGCAAATGCCCGAACCAAAATGGGTGATTGCGATGGGCGCATGTTCTTCTTGTGGCGGAATTTTCAATAATTACGCTATCGTTCAAGGTGTGGATCGATGGGTACCTGTTGACGTTTATGTCCCCGGTTGTCCTCCAGGTCCAGAAGCTTTGATTTATGGAATTATTAAGCTCCAAGAAAAAATTCTTAACGAAGCTGGTACAGATAAGGCCAGAATGCGAGCGGCATGAACAGCGAAGAAATTATAGAAAAAGTCAAATCGTCTAAAGGGGATAAGCTGAAAGGTACTGAAGTGACCCTTGGCGATGCGATCGTTCATTTGGAACCGGGTTCTCTTCATGAGGTAGCCGAGTTTTTAAAGAGCGATCCTGATTTGTATTTTGACTATTTGTCTTGTATTTCCGGTGTTGATTATCTGGATATGGAGCGGGAGCCGCGTTTTGAGTGTGTTTACGAGCTTCACTCTATAGATAAAAATCATTCAATCCGGTTGCGAGTAGGTGTTCCGGAAGAACAGCCTTCAGTTCCGACACTTAAAGACCTTTGGCCTGCGGCTATTTATCCGGAAAGAGAAATTTATGATATGTTTGGCTTGATTATAGAAGGTCATGACGAGCAGAAGCGGCTTTTGATGCCAGAAGAATGGGAAGGGCATCCTTTACGAAGAGATTACGATATAACCAGAGAAAAAGTTGCGTTTTCCCACAATATTGATTTTAAGGAAGAGTTGGTTAAGGAAAAAATTCCTACTCGGTATAAACCTAATCAAGTCTAAGAGAATAACGGTATGAGCGTAGTTGACGAAGGGCTCCTCGAGCGAAATAAAGACACCATGACCTTAAATATGGGTCCGCAACATCCCAGTACTCATGGGGTATTTCGTGTGGTGTTGGAGATGGACGGAGAACTGGTGAGGTCGTCCGACCCCGATATTGGTTATTTGCATACAGGTATAGAAAAAACTGGCGAGACTAAACTTTATTCTCATTGTATTCCAATGACAGATAGATTGGATTATCTGAATCCTCCAGGGAATAACTTGGCATTTTGTCTTTCGGTAGAAAAATTGTTGCAAACCGAAATTCCTGCGCGAGCTGATTATCTTCGTGTGATCATGTGTGAATTGACTAGAATAGCGAGCCATTTACTTTGGTTGGGCACGCATGCTTTGGATATCGGAGCGATGACGGTCTTCCTTTATTGCTGGCGCGAACGAGAGATGATTCTCGATTTAAACGAGATAATTTCTGGCGTGAGAATGATGACCAGCTATGTTCGAGTAGGCGGAGTTATGAAAGACTCGACACCTGAATGGATAGCTGGGGTGAGGGAAGTCGTAAGAATTTTACCTGAAAAAATTGATGAATATGAATCCTTATTGACTAGAAACCCAATTTGGATGGATAGGACCGTCGGAGCCGGGGTTATGTCGAAGGAAGAAGCGATTCGATGGAGCATGAGTGGTCCATGTTTGAGAGCTTCCGGAGTAAACTTTGATTTTCGTAAACAACGACCTTATAGCAGATATGAAGATTTTGATTTTGAGGTACCTGTCTTTACGAACGGCGATGTATATGATCGATACCGAATTAGAGTTGCAGAGATGCGGCAGAGTCGAGAGATTTTAAAGCAGGCTATCGAAAACATACCGGAAGGTCCTTATAAGGTAGACGATAATAAGATTTCTTTACCGGATAGAGATAAGTTGAAAACAAGTATGGAAGCTTTGATTCATCATTTTAAATTGGTTTCCGAGGGCGTTAAAGTGCCTGCAGGCGAAACATACGTTCCAACAGAAGGACCGAGAGGTGAGGTTGGTTTTTATATCGTTAGCGATGGGTCGAGCATACCTTATCGGATGAAGTTGCGTGCTCCATCTTTTATGGCGATTCCTGGAATGTGCGCCATGATGGTAGATTCTTATATAGCCGACGTGGTGGCTATCATCGGTAGTATTGATATTGTGATGGGGGAGGTTGACCGTTAATGTTCGCGTTTACGGAAGAGTCGGAAAAAAAGATAATTACGATATTGGCAAAGTATCCTGAAGAGCGGAAGATGTCTTCTTTGTTGCCGTTTTTGACTTTAGTGCAACGTCAAGAAGGTTGGGTGTCGCCGGATGCGATGCTTGAAATTGGCAAGCGATTAGATGTTTCCCCAGCATACGTGCAATCGGTTTGTTCTTTTTATACGATGTATTTCCAATATCCAGCGGGGAAATACATAATTCGGTTTTGTCATAATATAAGTTGTTACTTAAATGGTAGCGATTCCTTATTGGATTACCTATCTCAAAAAATAAATGTCAAGGTTGGCGAAACCTCAGAAGATAAAAAATTTACTTTAGTTAAAGAAGAATGTTTGGCGGAATGTAGTGCTGCTCCCGTTATGCGGGTTAATGATGACTATCATGTCAATCTCACAAAAGAATCGATCGATAAAATAATCGATTCCTTAAAATAAAATAAGCTTATGGCTCAGATTCTTTTTAAAGATATTGATGTTAAGGGGTTAACGGCTCTTAAGGTTTATGAAAAGCTAGGCGGTTACAGCTCTTTGAAAAAAGCGTTTTCCATGAAGCAGGAAGAGGTTTTAAATGAAGTTAAAAACTCTGGGTTGAGAGGGCGTGGAGGAGCAGGCTTCCCGACAGGGCTCAAATGGAGCTTTTTGGCGAAAAATTCCTTTCCTCGATATTTTGCCTGTAACGCCGACGAGAGCGAACCAGGAACATGTAAAGACCGGATTCTTCTAGAGAAAAACCCTCACCTTCTTATAGAAGGATTGATCGTATCGTCATACGCTTGCTTGATTGAAACGGGGTACATCTATTTTCGCGGAGAATTTCAAGACGTTGCCGATCAAATGGATGTAGCTATAGCTGAAGCATACAAAAAAGGATATCTAGGGAAAAATATTTTGGGTTCTGGATATGATTTTGATTTATACACTCATTTAGGAGCGGGAGCCTATATTTGTGGAGAAGAATCGGCTTTGCTGAATTCTTTAACGGGTATGCGAGGCGAACCTAGAAGTAAGCCTCCCTTTCCGGCAGTGCAAGGTTTATACGACAAGCCAACGGTTATTAATAATGTTGAAACCGTTTGCTCAGTTCCTTGGATCATAAATGAAGGTTCCGAAGCATATAAAGAAATTGGCACTGAGAAAAGCACAGGTACAAAATTGGTGAGCGTGTCGGGCCACGTGAATAATCCTGCAAATGTTGAGATTGATTTGGGCACTCCCGTTAGTAAAATCATTGAGATGACTGGTGGGATGCGAAATGGAAATAAGTTGAAAGCTTTTATTCCTGGTGGTTCTTCCGTTCCCATGTTAGGAATTGAGCATGTCGATGTACCTTACGATTACGAATCTTTAAAAGACGCGGGTTCGATGTTGGGTTCTGGTGCTTTAATCGTCATGGATGAAACCACCAACATTGTGGAAGCGACAATGCGATTAGCTTATTTTTATATGCATGAATCTTGTGGAAAATGCACTCCATGTCGAGAAGGTACGCGTTGGCTTTATCAAATGTTAGGCGAAGTGTTGAACGGAAGAGGAAGCCCAGAAACTGTAAAAACTTTACAAGACGCTTGCGATAACATGGCAATGAAGACCTTCTGTCCATTAGCGGATGCCGCTGTGGCTCCTGTTATTAGTAGCATTGATTTGTTCCCTGAAGATTACAAATCCTTTTTCGCGGAAGCCACCGCAACCGCTGGTTAATAAAATGGAAAAAGAAACGGTTACACTAATGATAGACGGTAAAACCGTCACTGTTCCTAAAGGGACGAATGTTGTCGACGCAGCAAAATCTATTGGTATTTCAATACCAATATTTTGCTACCACGAAAAAATGGTCCGATTAGGTTGTTGTCGGATGTGTTTGGTTGAAATCGAAAAAATGCCTAAGCTTATGACAGCTTGTACTGTTGACGCTACCGAGGGAATGGTAGTTAAAAACGATACTCCTAAGGTTGTTAAAGGAAGGCAAGGCGTTTTAGAATTTACTCTACTTAACCATCCGCTAGATTGTCCCGTGTGCGATAAAGGTGGAGAATGTCCTCTTCAAGACAATACGTTTGAATATGGTACTGGCGATACTCGGATGGAGTTTAAGCGATTTAACAACGTAAAGAAAAAAGAATTGAGCCCGATAATTACCCTTGATCGCGAACGTTGTATCGCTTGTCAGCGTTGTACTACCTATAGCGAGGTTATTGAGCATGATCAAGCGTTGGTTATGCACAATCGTGGTTTTCATAATGATATTGGTACTTTCAATGACCAGCCTTACGATACCCGGTTTTCTGGGAACGTAGTTGATATTTGCCCAGTAGGTGCTTTGACCAATTCTATTTTTCGTTTTCAAGCAAGAACTTGGGATTTAGATAACGCCAAGACTCTTTGTGCTCATTGCGGTTGTAATTGCAATATTGAATTTGGCTCTCGCGAAAATGAATTGAAACGGATTGTCAGCAGACCAAACGATTTTGTTGACGACGGTTGGATTTGCGATAAGGGTCGGTTTGGTTATGAGTTTGTCGCAAGTAATAACCGTATTCTAGAGCCCGGAATTCGTAAAGATGGCGATATGCACGTAGCTTCTCTAGACGAAGCTTGCGCTGAGGTGGTCGATAAGCTTAAAGCTATTAAAGAAGAACATGGACCGCAAAGTGTTGGCTTTATCGGTTCTCCATACGCTTCAAATGAAGAGCTTTACTTGTATCAAAAATTAATGAGATTAGGTGTTGGGACTAATAATATTGATCATAAGTCTTATACGGATACCCCTGGATTGCCTGTTTCGAATTATGATTTTGTAGATATTGAGTCTGCAGACCTGACTGTTTTGATTGCTACCGATCCAACTGAAGAATTGCCCATATTGGATCTCAGAATTAAAAAAGCCGTTTCGCGTTTAAATAGAAATTTGATCGTATTGAACGATCAAAAAACCTTGATGGATAAGTACGCTTCTCTTTCGTTGCGGTATAACGTGGGTTCCGATAGCGTTGCTTTAGTTGGATTAGCAAATGCTGTGAGAAAAGCTCTTGGTGAAGAAGACGCGCATTCTGTTGGAGACGTTCAGAAAAATACGGGTATTCCAGTCGCTTCGATTAAAGACTTTGCCGATAAAATGATCTCGGCTAAAAAGGTTTGCTTGATTTACAATCCAGCGGCTTTATCTGGAAATTCTGTGGCGATAGTAAAAAGCCTTTTAAGTTTACTGTCTAAGAAACCAGAAGGCGAATGCGGAGCGATACCATCGGCTCCTGCAACTAACGCTCTTGGTGCAATGGATATGGGGATTCTTCCCGATTTTTACCCGGGTGGAATTTCAGTTAATGATGACGCTAAAATTAAAGAAATCTGGGGAGAATCTGCTCCCACTGAAAAAGGTCTGACGACTTGCGAGATGTTTGAAAAAGCCGCGTCTGGAGAAATTAAAGCTTTGGTAGTTTTTAGGTCTAATCCAATCGTTGATTATCCCGATGGGGATAAAATTGAAGAAGCTTTAAAAAGTGTCGATTTTTTAGTTGCTCATGACATGCTTCATACAGAAACCACTGCTTTAGCTAATGTTGTGATTCCATCGATTGGTCCTGGTTTTGACGAAGGTACAACGACCAATATTGGAGGCCGAGTTCAATATAGACGCAGAGGCCTGAAGGCAGAATCGTTTCCTGATTGGCGCGTTATAGGAAAAATTCTTTCCGGTTTTGAAATTGAGGCAAAATATCTGGATTCGTTTACAGTGACCGCAGAACTTTCTAAAAAAATTCCCGGTTATAAGGAAATTAGAAGAGGATCTATTCAAAAAGAAGGCAAAACTCGTCCGGCGCAAGCTTCGGTTAACGGTAAAACTCCAGAAGCCAGTTTGCCAGCGAAGATAAAAGACGGTTTTAAATTACGAGTGACGGAGAAGTTATTCGCTAACGATAAAATTTTGGAATCTGGGTCTGCTTTGAGTCATCAATTTAGGGAACCAAAGGCAGTTGTGAATTCTGATGATGCAGAAAAACTGGGAATTAAGACAGGAGATCGACTAAAGGTTTCCGCAGGAGGAAGAGAGCTTTCTGTAGAAGCGGAAGTAGCGGACAATTGTAATGCAGGAGCTGTCTCTATTTCTAATGTTGGAGATTCGCACCGTGTACTGGCTTTAATTCAAGATCATATCGCTACAGTTCAAGTTGTTAAAGAATAAATTACATGTATTTGATTAGGGGAATGGTTTGATCGATTGGGCTTTAAATCTTATTTCGGATTACTCGGGCATAATCATTGGTTGTATTAAAGTCATAATTATATCTATTGTCCTGTTGCAGTGCGTTCCTGTATTAGTTTGGTTAGAGCGGCGTTTGATGGGACGTTTTCAAGTAAGGAAAGGACCTAATAGGGTTGGCCCATTTGGATTGATCCAACCCATTGCCGATTCAATTAAACTTCTTTTTAAAGAATCAATTATTACAAGTAGCGCGGATAAGTTTTTGTTTCACTTGGCTCCAGCTATTGTGGTGTTTACTGCAATTGTTTCATTTGCTGCAATTCCGTTTGGCGAGCCCATTACTATATTTGGTTTTACCATTGGCCTGTGGGTGGCTAATTTAGATATTGGTTTGTTGTTTATTTTTGCTGTCTCTTCAATGGGCGTTTATGGGATGGTATTGGGGGGAATTGCTTCTAATAATAAATATTCTCTAATGGGTGGTTTGCGTTCTTCAGCTCAAATGATCAGTTACGAGCTGACTTTGGGGCTTTCGGCTTTAAGTATCATTGTCATTAGCGGTTCCTTGAACTTATCCGATATGGTGAGAGCTCAAGAAACGATTCCGAATATTATTATTCAACCGCTGGCTTTTCTTTTATTTTTTATTGCGGGTGTTGCAGAGACAAATCGTGCTCCATTTGATTTACCAGAAGCAGAACAAGAGTTAGTGGCTGGGTTTCACACTGAATATTCTGGGATGAAGTTCGCCATGTTTTTCATGGGCGAATATATTAATATGATAACCATGAGTGCTTTGGTTACCCTTTTATTTTTAGGTGGTTGGAATTCATATGGATTACCTTTATTTCCAATTTTAGCGTTTTCGGGAAAGGTCTTTTTTCTGCTCTGTGTTTTTATCTGGCTGCGGTCTACGTTTCCACGCATTCGATATGATCGATTAATGACTTTTGGTTGGAAGGTTTTACTGCCATTGTCTTTATTTAATTTGCTGGTCACCGGGTTTTTAAAGGCCCTGTGAGCTGAGAGATAATATATGCTTGCTTCCGCGTTTGAAGGAATAAGAAATTTGTTGATTGGTCTGGGCGTGACTTTTAAGAACATGACCACAAAGCCCACAACGTTTGAATACCCAGAAGTGAAACGAGAGATGCCTTCTCGATATCGAGGTCGTCATTTTTTGAATCGCGATGAAAATGGTTTGGAAAAGTGCATCGGGTGTAGTCTATGTTCTATCAATTGCCCTGTAGGTTGTATTCATGTTGTAGCCGCCGAGAATACTGAAGAGAACCGTGTTTCTCCTGGCGAACGTTATGCGGCGGTTTATGAGATCAATATTTTGCGATGTATCTATTGTGGTTATTGTGAAGAAGCGTGTCCTGTAGATGCGGTAGTTTTAAGAGAACATTACGAATTGGCTGATTACGAAAGAGACACATTTGTTTTAGAAAAAGATGATTTATTGAAATATCCGGAACCAAATCAGTTCCGTGTAAATTATTTGGGTAATACGTCAAAAATTTAATTAAGAAGTTTGCGAGCCGCGTTTGTGAGGATGCTTTGCTTTTTTTTTAGATGCCGAATCGTTAGAGAATTTGGCTCGGTTTTTTTTTCGTAATATGAGGGTGCTT
Organism: uncultured bacterium; assembly: GCA_963932495.1. GTDB lineage: Bacteria > Nitrospinota > Nitrospinia > Nitrospinales > JAJDAT01 > JAJDAT01. The sequence continues at coordinate 8,058 of CAWVUN010000002.1, read as the reverse complement.
TGGAAATAAACGATCTTGTATATCAATCGGCCATAGTTATCATTGGCCTTACTGCCGTTTGTGCGAGCTTGGGAGTTATTTTATGCTCGTCGCCTATATATAGCGCGTTATATTTGATAGGGCATATGATTTGTTTAGCCATGCTTTACCTTTTATATCACGCTGAATTTATAGCGGCTGTTCAAATGATTGTTTACGCTGGGGCTGTGATGATTTTATTTCTTTTTATCATTGCTTTATTAGGCGGAAAAAAAGAATTACAAGAGCATTCTCTTCAGAGAACGATAGCATTTGGTTTTGCCGGATTGTTGTTTGGTGAATTATTACTTTCGGCAACGGTTGGAGTTACTAGACCAATTGAAGGAATTTTTGACCCGATAAACTTGAAGGTAATTGGTGGTGCTAAAGCCATCGGGTTGACTTTATACACTAAACATTTAATCCCCTTTGAGTTAGCCTCTATTTTATTATTAGTCGCAACTGTTGGTGTGATATGTTTTGCAAAATTCCCTTTGAAGCCAGTTAAGAAAAATCTAAATCCGTAAATAAAATAATTTTAGTTTTATTTTTCAATCGATAAGGAACCCAAAATGGGCAGTCAATTCGTTTTAATTATCAGCGCATCTATTTTTTGCATTGGCGCAACCGGTTTTCTTATTAGGAAAAACCCGTTAGTCATCTTCATGTCGCTTGAATTAATGTTGAATGCTGTTAATTTTCTCCTCATTGGTTATTCAAGTTTTTTAAAGTCGTTAGACGGTCAGATTTTTGCGTTAATAGTAATGACCGTAGCTGCCGCCGAAGTGGTAGTTGGTTTGGGAATTATGTTGACTATTTTCCGCACTAGACACGAGTTAAACGTCGATGAGATAGACGCTTTGAAAGGGTGATCACTTGTTTTATACCTGGTTCATTTTAATTCTTCCGTTATTGGGATTTGCCGGTTTAAGCTGGTTTGGAAGCCTGATTCCGAAGAAACTGGTAGGACCTATCGGTTGTTCGACAGTGGCCGGTTCCTTCTTTTTTACTTTACTTGCTTTGGTTCATCTATTAGTTCTTGAACCAGAAGAACGTATTGGTAATTTACAAGTTCTTTATCATTGGATCCAAGCGGGAAGTTTTAAACTGGATTTAGCTATATTGATAGATCCTCTTTCTGTATTTATGCTCCTAATAATTACGGGAGTAGGTCTCCTTATCCATATTTATTCTATTGGTTATATGGAAAAGGATCCACATATTGATACTTTCTTCGCATATTTGAATTTATTTATCTTTTCGATGGCTATGCTGGTTATGGCCGCGGATTTCTTTTTCTTGATAGTAGGGTGGGCTTTTGTAGGGCTAGCGTCTTATTTATTGATTGGGTTTTGGACAGAGAAGAAAAGCGCAGTTTATGCAGCAAGAAAAGCGTTTGTCATGAATGTGATTGGCGATGTTGGAATGGTGATAGCTGCTTTAATGATTTTTGATCACTTCGGAACTATTTCCTTTCTAGAAGTTTTTGCACAAGCTCCTGATAAGTTCTTACCGAACGACGACGCCATGTTGATGATCACTTTATTTTTATTGGTGGGGGCCTTCGCGAAGTCTGCACAAATTCCATTACATACTTGGCTTCCCGACGCTATGGAGGGGCCAACTCCTGTGAGCGCTCTCATCCATGCGGCTACGATGGTAACCGCTGGTGTTTATTTAATAGCTCGTTGCCACGTGTTATATGACTTAGCACCTTACACCATGATGTTAATTGCCGCCGTTGGCATTATAACCGCTCTTTTTGCGGGTTCCATAGGTATGGTTCAATACGATATAAAGCGAGTCATCGCTTACTCAACGATGAGTCAACTAGGATATATGTTCCTTGCTGTAGGAGTTGGTGTTTATTCTGTTGGAATGTTTCATCTGATGACTCATGCATTTTTTAAAGCCCTGCTGTTTTTGGGAGCTGGAAGTGTTATTCATTCGATGAATGACGAACAAGACATACGCAAGCTGGGTGGACTTAAGCAGTCAATGCCGATAACTTTTTACACCTTTTTAATCGGAACTTTGGCCTTATCTGGTTTTCCTCTAACCGCCGGATATTTCAGTAAAGAAGAAATTATAATGAGTTCTTGGTATGCCGATGGAAGTAACCCAGTTTTTTGGGCGTTGGCAATTATAGGAGCTGGTATGACGGGGTTTTATGCTTTTAGGGTATTTTTCTATACTTTTTTCGGAAAGTCGCGAACTCCTGATGCTCATCCACATGAATCTCCGAAAGTAATGACTTATCCTCTATTGATTTTGGCATTCTTCGCAATTTTTGCCGGTTTTGGTGCTCCTCTAGCTCATTCGTTTTTAGCTCCAGTATTTGGAAACGTAGTTCCTGAGCATCATACGAATACAATTATAGAAATAATAGCTGTGGGAGTTGCTTTGAGTGGAATTGCCGTTGCCGCTATGTTATATGCTGGGGGAGTAGTTGAAGAGAAATCTGGAGGGCTTAAAGACTTAGTTGCGCCTATTCAGGATCTACTTTTCCGGAAATATTACATTGATGAATTGTACGATGTATTAATTGTCCAACCGGTTAAGCAAACGGGCTATTTTATTTGGAATACGGGCGAGAAAAAAGGAATTGATTTTGTCGTTGATCAATTAGGAGACCAAGTTAAAGAAGTGAGTCGTAACTTAAGTTTGTGGCAATCAGGAAAAGTAAGAATTTACGCTTTAAATATGATTGTTGGCGTTGTCTCGATACTGATATTTGTCGTGTTTTTATAACGACGATTTGGTTATTTTAATTATAAAACTATAAACGTTCCTTAATATGCTTCCATTAATAATTGCGATACCTTTAATTGCCGCAATAGCGTTATTTAGAGTCCCTTCTGAAAGTAAGAACTGGATTCGAAATATTTCGATTGGTGCTTCTGGATTGGTCTTGCTACTCGCCTTGGGTGTTTTTTTAGGTTTTGACTCATCCAATCCGGCAATGCAATTTGTTCATGAATGTTCATGGGTTAGCATTTTAAATATTAAGTTTCAATTGGGAGTAGATGGCGTCAGTGTACTAATGGTACTTTTAACAGCTTTATTATCCTGCGCTTCCATTTTCTACTATTTAACAAGTACAAAAAACGTTTCAATAGCTTTCCTAGCTTTAATGCTTGTCCTAGAAGCTGGAACTTTGGGTGTTTTTATGGCGTTAGATACCGTTTTGTTTTATGTGTTTTGGGAAGTAATGTTAATTCCCGCATACTTCTTGATAGGTATTTGGGGAGAAGGAAATAGGATATACGCGACGACTAAATTTGTATTGTATACGTTAGTCGGTAGCCTCTTGATGTTAGTCGCTATTATTGGCGTGACAATAGTTCATTATGAAGCGACCCATATATTAACTTTTGATATTCAGACTTTAATACATACAGACATCCCAAAAGAAGATCAAATTTGGATGTTTGTGTGTTTCTTTTTGGCTTTTGCTATAAAAGTACCAATTTTCCCTTTCCATAGCTGGTTACCTCACGCTTACGGTTCCTGCCCGATTCCAGCGTTGGTTGTTTTGACAGGTGCGATGTCGAAAACAGGGGCCTATGGGTTAATTCGTTTTTGCCTTCCACTATTCCCTGAAGCTGTGGAAATAATGGGATTTGTCATTGCTGGTATGGCTGTAACTGGTATGGTTTATGGCGCGTGGATTGCGATTGCTCAGACAGATATTAAATCTTTAGTCGCTTATTCTAGTATCAGCCACTTAGGTTTTATTGTTTTAGGAATATTTGCATTGAATGGCGAAGGGCTCGAAGGAAGCGTTTTGCAAATGTTCAACCATGGAATTATTGCGGCGGCCTTATTTTTTATTGTGGATATTATTGAAAAGAAAATAGGGTCAAGGGATTTAGCTCAAATGCGCGGTTTGAAAGGAAAGATGCCTGCTTTATATGGAATTTTTATGCTAGTGACAATGGCAGCGTTAGGACTTCCAGGGCTAAACGGGTTCGTTGGAGAGTTCTTGATTTTGGTGGGAGTTTGGACGTCATCATCCATGTCAGGGTTAGGCGCCATCTACGTTTTGATGGGCGGGTTGACGATTACCTTCGCAGCGATATATATGCTTTTCTTTTTCCAAGGTGCGATGCAAGAGCAAAACGAAAAGTTACCTGCGGACTTAAACGATATTGATAGAAATCATTACGCTTTGCTCATACCAGCTTGTGTATTAATTGTTTTTATTGGGTTATTTCCTAAACCATTTGTAGATAAAATCTCCCCTTCGGCAGAATATATTTTAACTGTTGAGAAAACGGTTAAAACATCTAGCGGTTCAGATTCCAGCGATCATCATTGATCTTTGTAAACAATCTCCTCCCAACGACCAATTATCTTTTAAAAAATTAATAGATGAAACTAGGTAACCGTATTGAAAGCGGTGAGTTTCTAGAAAGGCCGAATCGTTATCTTGCGAGAGTTAAGGTTAACGGAGAAGAAGTCTTGGCTCATGTTCCAGACCCCGGTCGATTGCCAGGATTGATGATCCCAGGAAGAGAAGTACGTCTAATATATAATCCAAGCCCTCAGAGAAAGACTTCATATACTCTTGCTTTAATCCGCCATGAAAATATTTGGGTGAGTGTTTATCCCGTTTTTGCTAATAAAATCATGGGTGAAGCTTTTGCTGAAAATAAAATTGATTGCCTAGGAGATTATAAAAGCTTTAAAGCTGAAGCAAAAATCGGGAAAAGCCGTTTTGATTTTAGGCTTGAGTTTGAAAACGATTTAGTGGGATATGTCGAAGTAAAGTCTGTTAGTTTGGTAGAAGCTGGAACGGGAAAGTTTCCTGACGCTCCAACTGAAAGAGGCCGTAAACATTTAAGGGAGTTAATTGAGTTGAAGGGAAAAGGATTTCGGTCTTCTGTTATCTTTGTTTCCCAACGGTCTGATACTCAAAAAATAATTCCCAACGTTGACATTGATCCAGAATTTGCAAAGGTATTAAGAGAAGCGCAACAGGCGGGGGTAAAGCTTTATGGTTATAATTGCCGCGTGACCGCAGACTCGGTAGCACTAAATCAAAGAGTCGAAGTTTCTACGGACTATTGATAGAATGGCTTAAAGTTTGGAATTACGTAGCAGTCGTTTCCATCAAGAATCCATTTTTGTTTGACGGTAATAGATTTAACTTGGTTACCAGGCATGACCACTACCTCGTATTTATGCGTTATTTAAGCCTCGTCAAAAGTTTCTTCTGGGTTTGGAAAGGATTGTTTAACGGGAATGTTTTTGAGAAAGAAAATTACCCCTACTAAAGCCGATTCGCTTATGGTGACTCGCTTTTTAAATGCCCCCATGTTTACGAGAAAATTTCCCCTTAAAGAAGAAATTACGAGTGATTTAGAGGCACGTCGACTTTTGCTTTCAAAGTTGATGTTATAAACCCGAATGCTACTCCACAGTTTTTCTCTTGTTGCCATGTATATCTTATCCACTGAGGAACAAGGGGGAAATAAAAACTAGCAACCAGTAGGCCAAAAATAGTTTGGCGAATCAGAGATTAGGATAATGTGAAACGGTTTATAATTGCGAAAATAAAATGGTTGTGAGCGATCTATCTTAACAAGCGATTATATAAGATATACTAATAAGTGGGCAAAGTTTCATATTAATTAGGAGAATTCGTGAGAAAAAAGCCTGTCGGAAGGGTAAGGCCTACACAAAAACCGAGACGCCCAATTTCTGGTAAAAAGGGAAGAGTAGAGTCTAGTCCAGCTGTTTGGGATCAAGTTGCGGCTTGGTACGACACTTTGGTGGGCGACTTAGGTAGCGATTATCAGCGAGACGTGATAATGCCTGGCGTTTATAAGTTATTAGAATTACCTGAAAAAAGTAAGGTTTTAGACCTTGCCTGTGGTCAAGGGGTGTTTTGCCGTTATTTGTCTGAAAAAAAACTATCAGCTCATGGTATGGATATTTCTAAAGAATTACTTCAACGGGCAAAAAAAAGGTCAGATCGCCTCATTCAATATACTTTAGCAGATGCATCCGAAGCGGATCTATTAAAAGGCGAATCTTTTGATGCGGTTGTTTGTTTGTTAGCGTTACAAAATATAGAGAAACTAGATTTGGTTTTTGAAAACGTTTCTCGATTACTTAACCCCGGCGGGAAGTTTGTTGCGGTAGTCACGCACCCATGTTTTCGAATTCCGAGACAGACCCATTGGGGATGGGATGAAGAAAAAAGGATGCAGTATCGCAGGATAGATCATTATGCTTCTGAAATTGAAATTCCTATTATCGCGCCACCATTTTCTGATTCAGATAGATATACTGTGACCTATCATCGCCCCCTTCAAACTTACGTTCAAGCCTTGTCGAAGGCTAGTTTTTGGGTGGATATGATAGAAGAATGGTCTTCCAATAAAGTGAGTGAACCTGGAAAACGTTCGCGAGCTGAAAACCGAGCGCGTAAGGAAATTCCTTTATTTATGGTTTTTCGCGCGCGAAGTGTTTCTTCATCAGCCTAATTCTCTAAAGGCTCAATAGGGCTGTCCTGCCTAATCGCATCTCTAATAGAACGCATCCAGTCTTGGTAGAAGGTAATATTGTGTATTGAGTTTAATCGCAAGGCTAATATCTCGTTTGCTATAAATAAATGACGGATATATGCCCTTGAATAATTTTTGCAGGTGTAACAGGAACACCCTGGATCAATAGGCTGATCGTCCTTTTGATATTGTGCATTTTTGATGTTAAGTTTTCCGCCACGCGTAAAGAGACAACCATTGCGTGCGTTACGAGTAGGCATGACGCAGTCAAACATATCTATCCCCAACGCGGAACAGTTTGCTAAATCTTCTGGTGTCCCTACTCCCATTAAATATCGAGGAGATTCTTTTGGCAATAAGTTGGCGGTAAATTCTGCGATTTCTAATAGATCTTCTTTTTCTTCTCCGACGCTCAATCCTCCAATAGCGTGACCTTTAAATCCTATATCGACAATTTGGTTTGTGCTTTCCCTTCTCAAGTCTTTATCCATTCCGCCTTGAACTATTCCGAAAAGCGTTTGTTTATCGTCTATATGAGCTTCTCTGCATCTTCGCGCCCAACGGGTGGAAAGTTCTAACGATGATTTTAACCGAGAGCTTGCTGTAGGTAGTGGGAGAAGTTCGTCTAATGCCATTATGATGTCCGACCCAAGCGATCGTTGAATATCTATAGCTTTTTCTGGTGTGAGTAAATGTTTTGAGCCGTCAATGTGAGATTGAAAATGGACACCTTCTTCTTTCACTTTTGCTAGTTTAGCAAGACTGAATACTTGAAAGCCACCGCTGTCAGTGAGAATGGGTTTTTTCCAATTCATAAAACCATGAAGTCCGCCAAGGTCTTCAACTATTTTATGCCCAGGTCTTAAATATAAATGATAAGTGTTCCCTAAAATCATTTGAACACCACATTCTTCTAAATCTTCCGGGGATAGAGCTTTAACTGAACCTTGGGTACCTACAGGCATAAAGGCAGGAGTTTCTATCACGCCGCGTGATGTCGTTATTCTTCCTAGGCGAGCTTTAGAATGGCTATGCTGGTGAATAAGTTCAAATTTGAACATTAAAATATATTCTAAGGAGGATTAACTTGTGTAAGCTAATTGAAACGCTATTTTAAAAGCGTATCCAAAATAGCTTTTTGAACATGAAGGCGATTTTCCGCCTGATCGAAGACGATGGATTGAGGTCCATCAAAAACATCGGAAGCAATTTCTTCATCGCGATGTGCAGGGAGACAATGCATAACTAAAGCATTAGGTTTTGCTCGTTTTAATAATTCTTTATTGATTTGATACTTTTCAAGTATCTTCTTTTTTGCATCTCCATCTCTGTCGCCCATACTTACCCAAACATCTGTATAAATAACGTCGGCGTCTTCAACAGCTTTATGAGGATCTTCTACTAATTCGACACTTTCAGATCCTTTTAAAGTGTTTGGCATGTTGAGTGTTAAGCTAGCAGGGGATGCAACGCTTAAATGCATTCCCATTAAGGGAGCTCCTAAAACCCAAGAATAAGCGACGTT
>CAWVUN010000001.1:0-26703 GCA_963932495.1 uncultured bacterium | reverse complement strand
TTGATAATAAATTGTGAAAAAAATTAATTAGAAATCGTCGATTTTTTTTTCAAAGCTATAACAGCTAAAGAACGTCTTTTCTATTTTCTTAATATATAATAGAGCTAACTGATTATTTTTTATCGATGAGTTGGCTAAACTTTTCGAATTTTAAAATTATTAATTAAATTGAGTTGATTAAATATGACAAAACGCATTTTATGCAGTTTTGGTGGAGTTGTTTTTTTTCTTTGTATTTGTTCTTTTCGCCCTATTGGTAAGGCGGGGGAAACATATATTCAACCGGAAAAGATATTAAAGGCGGAAGATGCTGCTAGAGAAGCTCTATCGGCGACTTTGTTTTATCGATTTCAAGAATGGATAGAGTTTTTTGAAAAACGCATTAGACAATTAGAAGCTCAACCAGATTCTACTCATAAACAGTTGGAATTAATGAAGTATTATTTTTTCATGGCGGGGGTTAATGTCGAATGGACGCATGCTTTAGCTTTTACTAGTAAATATAAAATAGACTCATTAGCTGAAGATTGTTATCGGTTTATCAAACTTTCTAAAGACACTGCTAAAAAACTATTAGATTCTCCTAATATAACGGATAGTCAAAAAGCTGAAGGTTACTTATATCTTGGGGCGGCCGAAGGTTATCTTGGTATTTTTGAATATGGAGCGGGTAATCTTTGGCAGGCCTTGTTAAATGGACTTCAAGCTGACGGGCATTTAGAAGAAGCTTTAAACTTGGATCCGGAAAGAAAAGAAGCTTATTTGGGTTTAGGTATTTACAGATATGGAAATAGCCGGGTGGGAGGTATCGGAAATTTCATTATGCAAGGAGGACGCGATATGCGGCAAATTGGTATTGAGCATTTGGAAAAATCTGTGCGTTTAGACGATATTTCTGCTCCTTTGGCGATAAAAACATTAATCTGGTTTTATATTTCGGAGCAAATAAACCCAGCAAATGAGGGGCTTTTAGACAGTCACCCTCTTTCGGCGCATAATGGAAAAATTAGATCTAGAGAATTAATGGATTTACTTGGGAATAAATTCTTATATCGGAGTTCGGACTCTAAGTTTTCGGGTAATAAAGAGTTAGCAATGATGAGGGCTGTACAAGATGTTTTAGATGGAGACTATGTGAAAGGAAAAGAAAACTTCCTTAAAGTTTTGGACATAACTGAAAAGTTAAAAAAAGATAGAAACTTTGCAATTAATCCTCAACAGAAAGAATCAGTTCAAGCTGGTATCCGATTTACGGAAACAATGGAAATCGGACTTAAAGTCCTAAGTGAAAATAGGGGATTAGAAACGGCATGTCAAAAAATCAAAGGCCAAATTGATTATATGGATAATGGCGGAGCAGTTTTGCAGTATGACTCTGAAACTGTCAGAAACGATATAGACTCGGTTTTTTATCGTCGATTAGTTAAACTTTCAAGCGATTTAAGTTGTTACGTAGAGTAGTTAATCGATAAATTTTCCCCACGTAGTAAGGATTTGGTTTTTTGTCCGACTAATTTGGAAAGTTGACCTTTTGACTCATTAGGCGGAATTGATGAAATTCAAGTTGCAAATTTGTTTAGTTTCTTTGGCGTGGTTTTTCCTTGAGGGTTTTGATTTTTCAAATCATTCAGTGCCGGTGGATGAGATTTATAGTGTTGTCCCTCCTAAAGATGGAATCCCTTCTATCGATAAGCCTCGATTTGTTGATGGTTCCAAGGCGGAAGAATATTTTCTTAAAGATGATGATAGAGTTCTTGGCATTTTTTTGAAGAATAAAGCAAAAGCTTATCCAATCCCGATTTTGAATTGGCATGAAATTGTTAATGATAAAATTGGTACTCTTTCCATTGTTGTAACATTTTACCCATTATGTGGAACTGGGATGGTTTTCGATGCAAATGTTAATAGTAAACCAGTAAGTTTTGGAGTGTCAGGCTTGCTTTATCAAATCGATATGTTGCTTTATGATCGCCTAACCGAAAGTTTTTTTCCCAAAATTAAATCCTCCGCTATAGCCAGTAAATTAAGCGGGACCCGTTTAAAGTTGTTGCCTTCCATTCAAACAACTTGAAAGCGTGGAAACGTAAATACCCTAACTCTTTAGTATTATCAACTAAGACAGGTTCCGCAGGAACTATGATAGCGATCCTTATGAAGGGTATTATTCAAGCACTGGTTTAATGTTTGAAGTCAATCGTAAAAAAATTGGTACCACCCTAAAGAACGAGTTATAGGAGTGGAGGTTGGTAATGTTGCCAAAATATATCCTTTTTATGATCTATCTAAAACCGCGTATCCCTTTAAGAATATTTAGGTGGTACTTCTTTGAAAATTCATTGCGATTCTGACTCTAAACCAGTCAATATAGTTAATTTAAAAGGTCGAGATTATCCATCGGTTTTTGGTTTGCTTGGAACGCCTTTCACCCTAATTCAGAAGTCTTTAGAGGAGAACGTTGATGAATAAGAAAATTTTCCTAGTCATTGTGGCAATCCTAGGAATTGCATCTTTTTTTTATTTGGATTTAGGACAGTATTTATCGCTTGAAAGCCTAAAAGAAAATAAAGAAAAATTAAACGTTTTTTACGACGCCAACTCTTTAACTATGATACTCATTTTTATTGCGATCTATATTGCGGCAGTTGCTTTTTTATTACCGGGAGCGACTATCTTAACCTTAGCGGGAGGCGCCATTTTTGGCCCTTGGGTTGGCACTTTAGCCGTGAACGTCGGAGCGACAGTAGGTGCTACACTCGCGTTTTTAGTGGCGCGTTTTCTTTTGAGAGATTTGGTTGAGCAAAGATTTGGAGATCGTTTGAAACCATTTAATGTCGGATTCTCCAACAACGCTGTCAATTATATACTTTTTTTAAGGCTAGTTCCTTTGTTCCCATTTTTCTTAGTGAATCTGGTTTCTGGGTTAACCCAAGTTCCTATTAGGATTTATATTTTTGGCACTATGTTTGGAACTTTACCGGGAACTTTTGTTTATACGAACGCTGGAAGTAATTTAGCGTCGATAGAAACGCTTGGAGATATTGCTTCTCCGGGAGTGATTAGTGCTTTAGTTCTGCTTGGATTATTTGCTTTAATACCGACAGCATATAATAAGTATAAAGATAAGAAAGTTTTTACAAATACTCCTTAGTGAAAGTTAAATCCACTTGCGAATAATTTTCCAATAACTATTTAGGAGAGGGTTTAATATTAAATCTAAAAGGTTGCTTTGAATCCCAGAGATTTTTAGTTTCCCTTCATGAAGGCGAAAAATTTCTCGGTCTGGCACCTTTCTACTTCGCTGAAGTTTTCTCCTTTTTACCAAGATTCTATAAAGAACATCCATAATCTCTGCATAGCTTTTTAACTTTAAAAAAAACCAGCCATTGCTAATTGCATGTGCTAATTGGGCGATTTCTATTAAGAGCAAAGCTGGTGAAATTAGAAATAAAGTTTTTAGTTCTAAGTTTTTTAATAAGAGATAAAGTCGGTTTTTCTCCGACGAGTAATATTTAAAAACCCCTTTATTGAAATGGTAATGGTGATAGATTTCTGCTTTTGGATTGGTTCGCAATTTCCATCCATACAACCTTATTCTCCAGGATAGATCATGATCTTCGTGATAGAGAAATAAGTCGGGATCAAAAGAACCTACGGATTCATATATCTCTCGCCGAAACATAAAAATACCCCCACAAGCTGTTTCTAAAGACTCTAAATTTTTTGGATCAGTCTGATCGACTAAGTGGGGGCAACAAATGGATGTGTAGTGAACTAGAACTCCAAAAGAATTTATTATATTACGTTTTTCATAATAAAGAATTTTAGGGATTGCAGCTCCTGTATCGTGTTTAGCGTCCAGCATATTTGCTAGTTCTCGTAAACTGTTTGCCTTGAGATAAAGGTCGTTATTTAAAAAGATAAAATAATCACCAGACGCTATCTCTAATCCCTTATTAACGGCGGGGCCGAATCCAAGGTTTTTCCCATTTTCTAGAAGAAGAACTTGGGGATAATCTTGCTTTATGGCCTCTATTGAACCATCTTCAGAGCCGTTGTCACTCACGATGATTTCTAAGTTTTGATAGTCTTGATTAGATAAAGATTCTAAGCAATCAAGCAAAACATCTTTACCGTTCCAATTGACAACGATAGCTGATATTTTTTTCATCAATTTTATTTGAGCTCTTTTTGTTAGAGTTTTTCTAAAAGCTTAAGAGAAGCTATGGGAAGATTTTGAGGTTAACCATTTTATACATCGTTGAACAGTTAGATTCTTTATTTATAGCTAGTATGATTACTAAATAGTATTAGCTTTGAATAAACATGTCACGCCTTGGATTCTTTCTCGAAAATTGTTCCCGGGGGATAAAAACCTTTAGGAACACATGCATTGGGATATATCATACTTTTTTTTCCTAAAATACCTCCAGGGCAAATTACGGCATTGCATCCTAACTCCACATTATCCCCGAGAATACCACCCAATTTGTTTCTATTTGTTTCGATCGTTTTACTATTTTGTTTGATTTGTATTGGTCGAATGAAATTTTCTTTTTTTTCTTCCGAGCTTCGAAATTGCAAGTTAGCTAGTTTTGATCCAGCCCCCATATTGACGTAACTTCCAATGATACTATCGCCAACATAGTTAAAGTGTCCAGACTCGGAATGGTTCATGATGAGGCTATTTTTTATTTCTGTCGCATGTCCAATAATACAATGTTTTCCTATAAGAACGTTGCCTCGGAGGTAAGCTCCTTGCCTTATTTCGCAAAACTCTCCAATTATGGTAGGTCCTTTAATAATAGCAGTCGGTTCTAAAATGGTTCCTTGCCCGATCCAGACTCCTAAAGAAGCAAAGTAAATAGGGGTCTTAGCTTCAAACCAATCTTCGACAAATAAACATGATTCTTTATATTTTCCTCCACGAGCATTAAGAATGGTTTGCTTAAAACCTTCTTGAGGTTCCTTCCAAGAAGGTTTTGCCTTATATTTTGCAAGAACCTGAGGTAGGTATGTAGCTAATTGATTTAACGGGTCCCACAAATACTTTGAGGTTTGGAAGAGTTTTCCGTGACCAAACTCACCCAAATAGTCGAAATAATCGTTAAATAAATCAGGCATGTTCTATTAATGGAAGGAAGTAGTTTAAAGTCAGCCAAAAAATTCTAACTTTGGGCATAGCACTTAATTTTTTTAGCAATTTTAAAGCTAGATTAATATAAACAATTTATTTTATGTTTTATATGATTTTTCCTTATTAAGCGTGTTTTTCTACATACCATTTACCTCTTGGAGTTAAACCGTAACCCCTACCTGTTAGTTCAATAAATCGTTGTTTTTGCATTTCGGAAAGCAAACGAGACCTTTTATTTGGATCGACCAATATATCTCCTTCAGGCGTTTTTTGACCATAAAGATTATTCACAGTTTCCCATTCCATTTTACAATATTGATTTTCTTTATCTTTCATTCCGGAAATGAGTTGGCGAGTGATTGCCTCTCCTAAAAGTCCAAGATGTTTTTTGAGTCTTTTTGCTCCACGGATATTGACGCCTATTTTGTTTTCGGTTCCTGAGTTTCGAATGAAGGCAGAGGCTTGGTCCAACGTTCCAGTAGGCGAAATTACTGATAAGTTTAGGTATAACATATGCGGGTCTTCAGGAAAATCAGTCTGTTTGCACTCCCAACCTAATTCAGTAATTGTTGATTCGATTAGAGATCTTACTTGTTTCCACATTTCGGAATTATTGAAGAATAGTTTTTTGTCAACATAGTAAGCATAGTGAGTTTGTTTATAGCCAGGTTTAAATGGGTTTTCCATTCGGTTATACCAAGCTCTTAATGTTAGTCCTATATGTTTTGAAGCAACAAAAGTATTTAAAGCACTCTTTATGCCGTTACCACAGTATATTGGGATTTGGTTGTTGTTTTTCCCAGTAATATAGCCCTTAGTAACAACATGGCCAGTAACTTCAGCTCCGATAGCAAATGTTTCCTTAGTATCGAGGCGATCTATTTCGCTCAGGTCTAATTTTTGGGAGTTCATCAATTCATTAATTGCTTTTTCTAGCTTTTCTAACTTTTCAATCTCAGTTACGCCGGTGCTTTCAATTGTTTCAAGTTGCTCTTTTACCTGATCTAATTTTTTCGATGATTTTTCTGATGTTGTTTTACCATTTGCGTCGATATGATCTAATTTCTTCTTAAAATCCGCCATAGCCGCACGTGCTAAAATCCATTTGTCGCCAACGGGAGCAATGTGTGTTTTGAATCCTTGGTCGGGGAGTTCTGCAACTGCATGCAGGTCGCTTTCGACTGTATTAATGAATTGAGATCCCTTAAAACGGTTAGGTTTTTTTTTCATCAAATAATGAGCTTGCAACCAGGCAGAATCGTCGCCACTTTGGACTATTAGGGAGTCTTTTAATGGTTGGTACTCTAAACGATAAAAACGATCTCCATCAGCGTCAAAAATTGCTCCAGCTATTTTGACTTTACCATCCATTGTGTGTTTAGTATTTTTTCTTCCCAATTCAAACATAGCAAGGATGGCGGGGTGTTTGGAAAAGATCCCTATTTCATCTCGAATCATTGCAGGGGTTATTAAAGAATAACCTTCGAGATCGGCCACGCCGCTATTTTGATTTACGTTACCGTCAAGTTTGGCGTTTACCTCAAAAATTTCCCCAAAGCCCGCTTCCTTAAATATTTTTGCGGCAATTCCGGAAAGAGAGCCGTTTGCGCAATCGACTACTAAAATAATATCCCGAAAAGAAACTCTTTCTGCCCAGGAATTCTTAGAGTCAAGGCAAAAATTAGAAAATAACTCAAGAGCTTTGCCCCTTTGATTAATTTTTTGGCCTTGTAGCTTTAATTTAGAAATATCTTGGTTCTTTGATGATAAAATTGCTTGTGAAAGGTCAACATCGTTTTTTGGAAGAGGTTTCAAACCTCTATAACTGGAAAACAACTTTATGCCGTTTTGATCTCTTGGATTATGGGAAGCAGTGATCATAATTCCACCTTGAGCTTCGCAATACAAAAGATATATTGGTACTAGTGGAGTTGGCACAATACCTAGCAAAATTGCATTTGCTCCAGCTTTTCTTATTCCTTTAATTACGGCTTCCACAAATTTTTCTTCTGTATCTCTAGGATCCCAGCCCAAAACAATAGACGGGTTTGCTATTTTAGGTGTTTTGGCTAAAATGGATTGCACCCAAACATAGGCATAGAATTCCATAAATTCGGGAGTGATGATATTTTGCTCCAAAAAGAGCTTGAGAGGTTGTTTTTTTTCTTCGGGATTTGCCAACCGGGCGTCGCTACGAATTCCATCGGTTCCCTGTAATCGAAAGTCGGCTTTTTTGGGCGAGCTTGAGTATTTTTTCATTTTTTTCGTAATTAACCGGAAACTAGTAGTTGAAAATTCTACTAAGCTTTCAATAAAAGAAATTTTATTGTGTTATAGGTAAGCATGTATATTAATATTGCAACCTTAGAAAAACCTTGAGCAATTAAATAAAGCTTGGAAAAACTGTTGGGTTTTTAATTTAATTTTCTCATAATACCAACCTTTTTTAGATTTTGATAGCCCAATGTTTTCAACGTAAAAACTTAATTTTCAGTATTCTTTTTTTATTTTCTATGGATATCCAGGCTTTTGGATATGACATCGAGCAATTGAAAAAGAGTCTCAAAAATTTAAGGGAAATGAGCTTGTAAAGTTTGATCGATATATCAATTTTCTCATTTTCTAAGCGAAAAGAGAGTTCATTTGAAGCGGCGGCTGTTTATGTCATTTCTAGCGAGGATATTCGCCTGTCAGGAGCTCAAAATATCTATTCTGCAGATTTAGATTTATAGGATTTAACAAAGATTTCTCAAAACCAACTGATTTTTTAGCAATAAATAAAGATCAGATTGTTATGATTGCAGAATCCTATACGTTACCTCCTAGAATTTGAATAAAAAAAGCCATTCCCCATAAAGGGGAATGGCTTTTTAAAAATAGAATTAATTAATATTACCTGAGCTATCAATCGTGAAAATAGTGTTACTGCTACTATGTTGAGCTGTTGCTGAAAAATCACTCTCATTGGCATTAGTAATGGCTATAGTAACATTCTCGCCTTGATTATAACCATAAGTTGCTTCAGCTACAGCAGCCCTAGAGCAAGCTGCACTTGAAGTGTTATCTGACCAATAGGCTTTACAAGCTAAATAAATATTATGTAAATCTGCCTTGGAATTTGAGTTATAAGTTCTTTCTTTATATTGGGTAAATTGTGGAATTGCAATTGCCGCCAAAATTCCAATAATCGCAACAACAATTAATAATTCAATAAGGGTAAAGCCCTTAGTATTTTTAATTGAGTCTAACTTTGATCTCATCATTTTTCTCCCAGTAAAAAAATTGATTTATTATTTTAAAGCAACAATAGCACCGCATTTACCCTAATTTTCCGATAATATCCCCCTAGCTTATAAGGGTGTATGGTTTTTAGTGAAAAAAGACAAGCTATTAATTTCTAATAATTGTTAGGGGTGACAATTGTTGTCACTTTTTATGTTATTGTATATCATTTTTAAAACCAAAAGAAGACCGACGAAATGTGAATTTAATAGAAAATATGAGACAAGTGACCTATAGAGAATAAAATAAATCAATGTTTTATTTTTAAGAAAAATTTTCGCATTGATTTAAACCGAAAAATAAAATTTTTTTCAATTCACTTTTTATAAAAGTATGTCCTAGTAACTCGCCAAATGCACTAAAAGGTAGTTTATATTCAACAGAATCATGATCAGAACCCCTCCATTCATTTCTTCAAAACTATGTGTGTGTCGCCAAAAATCAAATGGTCCTTTTTGTTGGACATCTATAAATTTGAAAGGCGGATTCCATTCGAGTATTTTTGATTCCCATCTAATGGGCATTCCATGAAATCCGAAAGAGTATGATGCGCGAGTCCTCTTCTGATTTTTAAAGTAGATTGCCGGTTTATTTTGAATTTTAAAAAAGGTGGAGTTATTTTTTCTAAATTATAAAAATTACTAAAAAACTTAAAGACGAAATCAATATTCTGCGGGACCTATTGTTCCGTTTGAATTTAATGATTTTGGATTGAATTTATTTCATTGAAAGCGGTGTCTATATCTGGATATTTAAATAAGAAACCAGCATCCTGAATTTTTTGACATGAAATATTTTTGCTTTCTAATAAAAGTTTTGACATTTCTCCTAAAGCGAGTTTAAGGACAAATGCTGAGATACTTAGCCAACAAGGCTTGTCCAATTGATTTGCTAGTGTGCCCGGAGTTTTTCAGTTTCGGTAATAAATAGGGTCCTAAAAAGCCGGTTGCTCCAGTAATTAATACTTTCATAAGTTTTTGAATAGATATTGGACTATCAAATTCAAGGTTTGATTTAATATTTTGGAGTATAAAACAAAAATCAAAAGAAGACTGTTAGAATTTATCAAGCTAATGTGACTACTTATAGATGTTTAGGGAATTTGAATCTAATCTATTTTGAAGGATCCAGCTCTAAATTCTTATATAGTCTTACCATTTTTTCAATATTTTTTTCTTGAGAATACTCTTCTGCAACTTTTCTCGCTTGCCTTCCCATAGATTCTCGAATTGATTTGTCGTTGAGGTAATTTATATGTGCGGCAATTTCGAGTTTATCCCCAGGATTTTGTACCACCATTCCATTAAGTTTATGGGTTATAAGTTCCGAAGCTCCGCTTGTTTTACTAGTGACGATGGGTAAACCTGAGGCAAGTGCCTCTAAGTTGGCATTTCCAAAGGGTTCGTAAAGCGAAGGTAGGGCGAATATGTCGGCGGCAGCGTAATATTTTTCTAAACTTTCTACTGGAGGAGGAATATAAATTAGTTTATTTCGGTTTTTCCATGAAACATAGCGTCGGTATTTGCTCCAGTTACCTCTGCCTATTACAACGAGTCTCCAGTCTTTAGCTTCTAAATATTTTAAAGATTTGATTAAAAACTTTAGTCCTTTTCTTTCAAAACCAGACCCAACAGTCAAAATGGATAAAGCGTTGGGTGGAATATCCAGTTTTTGCCGAATGTATCTATAATTATCGGACCGGCTGCTAGGGTGAAATCGTTGTAATGCGACTCCGTTATATACAACAGTAATATCCTTATCGGCTAACTTGTAATGGTACTGGATATCTTTTTTCACCATTTTGGAAATGGCAATTATTTTTTTATAATTTTCTGGAGTAAATATTTCTCTTTCAATTTTGAGAACAGCCCAATGGAAGGGATTAAGAAAGCTTAGCCAACCTTTTATGGGATAATATTTTTTACGTTGAACTAGCCATTCCTTATGGCATCCATCGCCAGCTCTATAAATATCCTGGCATGTTGTTCTTTCGTGGCTTTGAATTAAATCGAAAGAATGACTCGAGAGTACGCGTTCAACTTCTTGATTGAACTCAAGGAGTCGTAAAGTGGATGATTTAGAATTAACAGCGATCTTATTAAAAAAGACGTTTGGATGTCCCGACTCTTTCCATTCTCTAGCAAAAATGTGAACCTCATATCCCAACTGGGCTAAGCGTTCGATAAACTGTTCTGAAAATTTTTCAGCACCTCCATAGGGGGCGTATTTTTGTCGGATGATTGCAATTTTCATTTTTTCTGTTTAGGGCTTTGAAAAACTTTAAATAACTTTTGGCAGTTTGTATCCCAGCTAAATTCTTTAATTTTTTGATATCCATTCTCCGAAATATTTTTTCTCAGTTCGATATTTTTAATAAGTTCGACAAGATTTTTAGATAATGCTTGGGGATCTTTAGGCGGAGAAACCAACGCTGTTTGATCGTGGATAGCGTAATTTCTAGAACCTCCCGTATCCGTAGTGACTAAAGCGCAGCGTGAAGCCATAGCCTCCATAGCGGGCATACCCAGTCCCTCATACCAACTTGGGCAAAGATAAATATCACAGTTAAAAAATAGATCTCGAACGGCATTCCCCGTAGGGCGGTAACAATATTCAAAGTCAAACCCGGCGTTTTTTAATAGTGGAGCAGGATCTTTTAATTTTTCCCCAAAAACAGTTAAATCCAATTTAAGATTTTGGTTTAAAGCATTGCGGACTGAGTTGATACCATCGTCGTAACCTTTCCAATCGTAATCATGATGCATAAGGCATATTTTAGGGGGTGTATTCCATTTTTTTTCTTTTTGGACAAATTGAGTTTTGTCAATTGGAGTTACTAAAACTTCTGAAGGTTGGGAAAAATTTTCAGACAAAATAGATTTTAACCAATCGGAAATAACTATTTTTTCAAAATCCATTTGATAAGTTTTCTCGGAGTCTTCCTTTTTTCTTGTCCAGAGGGTCTCGTAATGTTGAACAAAATAAAATTTACGTCCTTTAATTAGAGAAAGTTTTTCTGCTGCATAGGCAGTTTCCCAGGAGGATGCTACTAAAATGTCAGAGTTTGGCATTGTTGAATCTTTGATGGCCGGAACTTTTAAGATGGGAACTTTGTTTGAAAACCAGTCTATCGATTCAGGATCAATAGAAACAGCTCCTGTTTTATTTCTAGCCATGGTATCTAGAAAACGATACCATTTTAAAGGTTTCTCTGGGACAATGATCTGAGTTTCAGCACCTAACGATACTAGCCGATTGGCGTATTCTAACAGCGCTTTAACGCCTCCACTGATCCTTACATGAGGCAGAATAAAAGTAATCTTCACTTTAACTTGCAACCTTCTAACGCTTTTTGATACACCTCTAAAGTTTTGTCAATATGGCTTTCAAAGGTCAATGTTTCCTTGCAAAATGCATAAGCTTTTTCCGATAGGTTTTTACTCATCTCAGGGTTTTTTAGAAGAGTAATGATTTTTTCCGCCAAATCGGAGCCATCTTTGGGTTCGGCAATCAGCCCTCGGTCTCCATTCCCTAGTATTTCTGGAATGCCTCCAGCGCGAGTTCCGACAACAGGAGTTTTCATTGCAAATGCTTGAGGAATTACTTGCGATGTTGCTTCCCCTCCTATAGACGCTAAAACTAGTACATCCAATGCAGCAATGATTTCTGGAATATCTTCTCGATGCCCTAACATATAAATTGCTTTATCTAGGTCTCTTTCATTTAATTTTCTAGAAATTTCATCAAACCCAGGACCGGAGCCAGCGATCACAAATCTCGCATCTGGATATTTTTTCAAAATAATAGGCGCAGCTTCCAAAAAATAATCGTGACCTTTCCATCCCCTAATAACGCCGATTTTTCCAATTAACGGATGATTTGGGTTTTGTTTAATTTCTTCTTTAAATTTTTTAGGAGAAATTTTTAAGTTGAAGCGTTCCATGTCAACTCCAGCTGGTACAGAGAAAGTATTAATATCTTCAACCCCTGAGATGTTGGCCATCATTTTTCTTGTAGTTTCACCGCTTGCAATAATTTTATCTGGAAAATAAGAATAAACCACATTTTTAGGAAAGTAATTTTTTACTGGAATAGATACATGTCGACTCCGCACTATAGGAAGATTTAGAGCTTTACCGCAGAAAGAAACTAACCAGCTATCTATAGAGCTGTGGGTATGAACAATGTCGGGTTTTATTCTTTTGATAATTCTATAAATTGATAAAAAATCGAACAAACTCCAAGAAGCGGTCATCGCCACAGGATAAACGGAGAGTTTAGGATGGTTAAGCTCTGCACATTTTAGGGCAAGCGGACTTCCAGGTTGGGTAATGACGGAAACCTGATAGCCTCTTTTGATCAAAGCTTGGCTTTCTTGGTAAATACGAATTTCTTGGCCGCCCCAGCCGGTGGCTGCCTCGGAATGGAGCAGATGAAACGAATCCAAAATATATTTTCCTAATCGTCCAGTTGATTGGGATGGCAAAATAATCTAGCATATCCATCGTGTCCTGTCGATTCGATGTCTTTAATTGATAGATAGGTTTTATAAATATAAGTCATAGATTTTAATTAAAAGACTCAGTATATGAAGTTTAAGCCAGAATATCTTCCTGAAAAAGCAAAGATATTATTAATCCGTTTAAAATCAATTGGAGACGTTACTTTAAATACTGCTGTTATTCCTATTATTAAAGATAATTATCCAGATTGCTCGCTTGATTATTTAGCGATGACTCCTTGCGATCAAATTGTTCGAAACAATCCAAATTTAAACGAGATATTAAAGTTTTCTAAACGTGGAGGTTGGAAAGGGTTTATTGAATGGCTTGGTTTGTTAAAGCGTATCAGAAAGAATGATTATCATTTAGTGATTGATATGCATGGAGGACCGAGAAGTTCTTTAATTACAGCACTTTCGGGAGCGAAATTTAAAGTGGGTTTGGCCCGCAGTCGTCGAGCCCGTTTTTATAATGTGCGAGTAGATCCTGTTTTTGATCGTTCTGTACTTGCCGTTGAGTTTCAATTGAGGATGATAGAATTGCTTGGACTTAAAATTCGCTCTCAAACTCCTCAAATCTTTTTGCTAGATGAGGAGCTACATGCGGTTAGAGAAAAAATTCAGCAAGTTGGAGTCAATCCAGAAAAATCTTTTGCCGTGGTTCATCCCGGAGTGGACTCTATACATAATCAGTGGCAACCGGAGAAGTTTGCTGAGATTGCAGATACTATCCAAACAAAACATGATATTCAGGTATTGTTTGATTTTGCCCCTTCAGAAGCTAGCCAAGTTAGAGAAGTATTAAAATATATGAAAACACCCGCCCGAGCACTCCAAACAACTCTGAGGGAATTTGCAGCCGCAACGCGACAGGCGAAGTTCTTATTGACTCATAATGGCGGTCCGATGCATATGGGAGCCGCTTTAGGTGTCCCTGTTTTCGCATTGTTTGGACCCGTTGCCCCAGACCGTTGGGTCCCTCAAGTTGAACCTCATCTTGTGTTTTATAAGCAACTAGAATGTTCCCCTTGCGATCTTTCCTCCCGTAAAGAAGAGTGTTTTAAGGGGGACTCGGAATGCAAACGTTTGATTTCAGCAGAAGAAGTACTTGCTGGGATAGAGAAAATCTTGGGGTTGGATGTGGTTATTCCCGAGAGATCAAAAACTGAATAGTTAAAAAAAATATGAAATCGATTTTGATTGTTAGCGTAACTGGTATGGGTGATTCCCTTTGGGCCACTCCAGCGATAAGGGCTCTTAAAAAAACTTTTCCTGACGTTTCCATTGATTTTTTAACTAAAACTCCTTGGGTTCCTTTATTTAAAAATAACCCATACTTAAACCGTGTTTTTGATTATCAAGAGAAATGGTACCGCCAATGGAAAACTATTTGGGAACTTAGAAAGTATTATTTTAATCGGGTTTTAATTTTTCACGCGAATAAAGGTTTTTTTAGAGTTCAAAAATATATCAATTTTGATGAGATTTGGAGCTCGCAAAACTTTCTATGGATTCAAGATGATCGCCGTATTGTCTTAGATGGTCCAGTTCATGGCATTCAAAAGAGACTTCGGTTGGTGCAAGAAATTGGGGTGAGGCCTGACGGCAAACAAATGGACTTGATATTAGGCGACGAGGCGAAAAACGAAAGCGGATTTTTTTTCGAAAAATCAGGATTAGAGTCAAAGCGATATATTTATGTGAATGTTGGAGCATCCTCAGAAACTAGAAGATGGCCAGTTGAGCGGTTTTCGCGAATTATCGAACGAATACTAGATGAAACTTCTTTTAGTGTTGTTGTTGGAGCGGGGCCAACCGAAGGAGATTGGGTAGAGTTTTTAGTTAGAAGATTTAATACGAAACGAGTTCTTTGTTCAAGGCACTTATCCCTTGTGGCTGATGCCAACGTTATTGGTCAATCTCGATTGACAATTACTTCAGATACGGGACCAATGCATTTAGCCTTTGCTCAGCGTATTCCGACAGTTGCGTTATTTGGTTCTACCCATCCTGATTATAGCGGTCCTCCTAATCAAAAAGATGAAAATTGCTTTTTGATTCTTTCACCTGGATTTAAAGCGCATTTGCCTCCCTCGCAAAACGAAAAATTAAATTCTTTTTTGGAGATTACCGAGGAAATGGTGTGGTTAAGAATTCGAGAAGCGTTAGATTATGCTGAGAAAATCTAAATCAAGAAAAATGGGTTCGTCTATTTTTTTTTGTCACTTGTTCGATAAGATCAAGAAGAGTTTTTTCTAGATTTTTGATGTCGTAAAGTTCCTTACATTTTGCTCGAGCTTTTTGTCCCATCTCTTTGGCTTTTATTGGGTCTGAAAAGATAGAGTCTACGGCTTGCGCTAATTCTGTAACATCCCCAGGTTCGACAACATAACCGCAATTTTCAAGTGCTTCAGGGATGTCGGAAACTTTCGTCGAAATTATAGGTTTTGCCATAGCCATGGCGTCGTAGATTTTGGCAGGCATTTGCCCTATGGTAGCGTTTGATTTGCGCTGAGGAATGATTACCCCATCTGCAGCTGAAAGATAAATGCCTAAATCTGAAAAAGGGATCTTTGGCAAGAATGAAATTTTCTTGTTTGGCGGTGAATTTTTTTCTAGCGTTGAGTCAGGAGTTCCTATTACAGCTAAATGGACGTTTGGTGTTTGAATTTTACCCATAAGAGCAATTAAATCGTCAATTCCTTTATGTGCTCTAGGAGTTCCTAAAAACATTAATGTCTTTTTCCCTTCTAACCCTAATTTTTTTTTATTTTCGTTTGTGTTAAATTTTTCAGGGTCTAATAGGGTGGTGTCGCGGCAATGTGGAGCAAGCACTCCTCCAAAACGTTTTTGCAAAAAACGATTACTCACAGTAATTCCGTCAGCGAACTGAGTTAATTGCTCCATTATCCATGTATAAGGCATTCCATCGGGGTTGGAAAAGTTTAAAAAACGCCCTACTTTGCCCCAAAAATGAGCTTGGGAGAAAAAGCCTAATTCCCAGTCGTCGATATCTAACAAAATAGGCACTTTTCTATTTGCTAATAAAGAAATGCCAAAACTTGTAGGTCTTAACTTACTAGCGAAAATGAGATCGCCGTCTGCTGCTTTAATAATATCTGGAATAATACTTAAAAAGCTTGGATATCTTTTCCAGGGAAATAATTTGACCGAATGACGGCAATTTTTTAAAGGTTCCCAGATAGAACCTTTTTTAGCAGGACCTAATAATTCTACTTGGTGAACTGACGAGACAGCGTCGGCTAATAAAGCGGCTCTTGCAAAAGAATTATCTGAAATATCAAAGCATAAAAAGGATATTTTCATCAAATCTTAAGAACGAGAAAGGATGGGAGGTAAAAGCTCACTTATGAGATTTAGTTCCTACATAAAGGCCGTAAACGACTGTCGCAATAACGCCAAAGATTAAACTGTCGTCGATTAGGTTTTGTTTCCAATTAACAAAACCCCGCCCCATTAACCAAGGAATGACAATAAATAAAACACCAATGCATCCGGTGCCTAGTAAACCAATTAAAATAAAGGCTAATTTTTTGTCGTCCATTATTTTTATCATACGGAAATAAAGCAATGATTTTACACTATTTTGTCTTAAAGTTATCCCGAATGGTTGTTTTATAGTCAGATTTTATTTAGGTGAAAACTTAGGAGTTGTTATGAAGCAAGAATTACAAGAGGAAATCCCTGTAACTTTATTGACTGGTTGTTTAGGAGCGGGGAAAACAACTTTGTTAAATTATATTTTGACTCAGGCTCATGGAAAGCGAATTGCAGTTATAGAGAATGAGTTTGGAGAGATTAGCGTAGACCATGATTTAGTTGTGGGGGTTGATAAAGATATATTCGAAATGAGCAATGGTTGCGTTTGTTGTTCAATCAAAGGCGATTTAATTCAAACTTTGAATAAACTTGTAGATCGTAAAGATCGCTTTGATTCTATTTTGATTGAATGCGCAGGTTTAGCATCGCCGGGACCATTGGCTCAAGCCTTTATTGTTGAAGATCAAATAGAAAGTGGGCTGGTTTTAGACTCATCGGTGGCAGTTGTTGACGCTAAACATTTTTGGAAACATTTGGAAGACATTGATGTTGCTTGGGAACAAATAGCGGTTTCAAATGTTTTGTTAATAAACAAAATTGATTTAATTACTAATGAAGAATTAATTGCTGTAGAAACTAAAATCAAAGAAATCAATCCATCTGCTTCGCTTTATCGAACAAATAATGCGCAAATTAATTTAGATAAAATATTTGATCTTAAAGGTTTTGAGTTAAAAGCTGAAGAGGATTTGGCAGCAATTATAAATCAAGGTACTCACAATGATCATAGTCATGGTGAAGCCATCTCTTCTGTTGGAATTGTGATTAAGGGAAATATTGATATAGATAAATTTCTTATGTGGTTACGCATGCTTGGAATTATGGAAGGTATGGATGTATTCAGATCAAAAGGAATTTTATCTGCTCCAGACATGTCCAATCGAATTATCTTTCATGGTGTTTATATGATGTTTGATAGCCGAGAAGATAAACCTTGGGGATATGATTTCAGAGAAAATAGAATGATATTTATAGGCCGTAATTTAGATAGAGGTCGGCTGGAAGAAGGTGTGCGATCTTGCTTGGTTTAATTAACTTTGTTATGTGATTTTTTTTATTAGAGAAACCCAAAAGACTTTTTGTGAGTCTTTCTTTGACTGCAATGATGCTAGTTAATTGATCGTAAACTTGAGGAGCCTTTGATCCATTTTCAATTGCTTTTAAGAAAAAAACAGTGGCAGATTGAAGGTAGGAAATAGCCGCTAAAGTGGGTTCCATTTGTTTTTCTAATATTAAGAATTGCGACTCTTTGTTTATGCCTTTTAGAAAGTAAGTCACAGCTTTCTTGGTTTCTCCCTCTCTCAACAACGTCATTCCAGCATGGTATGCTGGATAATTTTCTTTCGGAAAATCTTCTAAAAATAGATTAAAGTTTTTTAGAGATTCGTGAAATTCGGGTATGTTTTTTTAGTTAGACTCTTGAGAATGAAAAAAAGCGTTGTCCAGTTTTTTAAAGATATAGGGAGTAGCGATTGAAAAATGATTTAATGCTTCATCGAATTTTCCTTGTATTGTTAGCAAATACCCTAATTCGTAAGGAGCTTTTAAGAAGAGTGGATGAATTCGAATCGCTTCCATGAAATGAAGTATTGCTTTGTCCGTTTCCCCTATATTTTTATAGGCAAGCTCGAGTTTTATATGTGCTATTTCATTATCTTTAACTACTTTTTGCGAATGCTCAAAAAGAGTTATGGTATTTTTCCAATGTTTTACTTGTTTCCAAGTGCAGATGGATAAAGTCAATAAAACGAAGGCAATAAAAGAAATTAGCTGAGTTCGCCTTATTTAAGTTTTCTTAGTAAGATCATGAATACCCCAAGAAAATACAATAAATAAACCTATAAGAGGTGTATAGACGTACCTGTCAGCTATCGATTGCGCTCCTGTCTGAACTATATCTATAACTGGAATTAAGGTAACTAAATACCAAAACCATCCCACAATTAAATATGGATATTTAGTAAGAAATCTAATGGAACTGATCGTTAAACTCATTAGCCCGATGCTAGGGAATACGACTTGCCAAAGCGGTAATGCAAAAAAGGATAAAAAACCGATAGTTTATTTGGCCAGATGGCTTGCCCGAAACAGCTTGTATAACTGATTATTGAATTTTTGATGGAAAGCCCTAAATCCAACCCATCAACATTTCCAGTCGTTTTTTTGGTTTTAAGAGTTAATAAGCAGATGCAGGTTTTCAATAAGAAGAGAACCCATTTTTCAAGTATGAGCTCTAAAACTATTTGATTTTTTTTGTGTTATTGAGATTAAAAGAAAACCGTTGCAATGGCCAGAAATCTAAAAGCAAAAGTAGAAAAGGAATCGTTACGGAAATAGGTTTTGTCTTTAAGCTTAATGACAAAAATAGAATCACCCAAAAAAATAGTTTTTGTCTTTTGACAAAATCAGTGTATGCCAAAATAACCACAAAACTCCAAAAAGTGCCTAGAACATTCTTTCTTTGAGCGATCCAAGCGACTGATTCTACATTCAATGGATGAATGCAAAATAAGGCTGCAACTAAAGTGCTTCTCAAAATATCTCGGTTTAATCGTTCCAAAATCAAGAATAAAAGAATGCTATTAGCGCAATGTATGATCACGCTAGTTAAATAATGGCCGCGAGGGTTAGACTCAAATAATTGATAGTCCATTATATGTGAAAGCCAAGTAAGAGGATGCTAACTGGAACCATTGAACTGAAATATCCAAAGGAAGTTATTTAGGTAAGGGGGTTGTTAGATTTTTGTATTTTTAAAAACGTAGAGGTCGTCGTCAAAAGCAACGGAATCAAAATTTGTGGTTTGACCGTTGACGGTAAGTACGCCTAGAAATAAAAAATACAAATCTTGACCTTGAGGTTAGTTTAAAAAAATAAAGAGAATGTTTTATTCACAATTAGACGACAGGAAGATTTCAAAATCCGTTTTTTTAGATATGTTTCTGCTTGCTTTGATCTAATTATTACCGCCGTTTGGATTAGGATAATAGGTGATTATAGTGTGCAACAGACTTTTAGTAAGATTCTAACGGAAATTAAAATTGCATCATCCTAGTTTGAATTTATTTTGCGATGAATACATTTCTTTCAATGAGTTAATGCTTTTTGAGCTCAACATTAAATCTAGCCATTATAAGAAGAAATGGATAGGTTGACTTTAGAGACCTCTAAATTCATAATACGGTGCGAATTTTATCGTGATTTTGATAAGTTCATTTTTTTAGTGAATTTAAACTTTCATGTTATCGATTATTTAAAATTCTTAATGTGTTCAATTTTTTTAAGGACTTTTTATGCCAGTTGCCGTTGTCGTAGGCGTCCAATGGGGCGATGAGGGGAAGGGAAAAGCTATTGACTTACTTTCCGAAGAAATAGATGTAATTGCTCGTTATCAAGGAGGGCATAACGCTGGACATACTATTTATGTAAATGGCGAACAATTTGTTTTGCATTTGATTCCCTCGGGAATTTTTAGACCGGATACATTGTGCATTATTGGGAACGGGGTTGTAGTGGATCCTGCCGCTTTGCAAGAGGAAGTCGATATACTCAAAAAAGCCGGTATCAATTTGGATAATAGGTTGGCGCTGAGCTTGAGAGCGAACATTATATTGCCTTACCACCAATTGTCCGATCAGGTGAGCGAAGATTCAACTAAAAGAGAAAAGATTGGCACGACAGGGAGAGGGATTGGGCCTTCTTATGCAGATAAAATAGCTCGCTTTGGGATAAGAGTAGGAGATTTTTTTGACGAAAGTGCTTTAAAAGAAAAATTGCGAGCTAACTTTGATGACAAACAATCAATTTTTAAAAACGTCTATAAGAAAGAGTTCTTAGAATTTGATTACTTATTCGATAATGTAATGAAGTATCGCGATACTCTAACGCACTATGCGACCGATACAAGAGCGTTAATACATCAGAAAATTGCTGAAAATAAAAGAGTACTTTGCGAAGGGGCACAAGGGACTATGTTAGATGTTGATCACGGAACTTATCCTTTTGTGACCTCGTCGAACTCGACTGCTGGTGGTGCTTGCACGGGTTTAGGAGTGCCTCCTACGAAGATAGATCGTGTTGTTGGAATTGTTAAAGCTTACACAACGAGAGTTGGGGAAGGACCGTTCCCCACAGAATTAAAAGATGAATACGGAGAGAAGCTAGGAAAAATGGGACACGAATTTGGTGCTACTACGGGTAGACCTCGTCGTTGTGGTTGGTTTGATGGAGTAGTAGCCAAATATGCTGTTGCCATAAATGGTATTGAAAAAATGGTTTTAACTAAAATCGACGTTTTAGATTCTTTTGATACGATTCAAGTCTGTGTTGGTTATAGGCATAACGGAAAAGAAGTTCCAGAAATTCCTTCGGACGCTAAACTATTAGATAATTGCGAACCGATCTATAAAGAGTTTCTAGGATGGAAGTCAATTACTTCTGGAGTCGATTCGATGGATAATTTACCTGATAATGCTAAAAGGTATATTGACGCTTTAAGAGACATTATTGGGGTAGACTTTATGACCATTTCTACTGGACCTGAGAGACATCAGACAATTCAAATCGAAGGACTATTTTGAAGGTTTGTATAAATAGTTCTTCGCTAGAACTTTTAAATTCAAAAAAGTCTACTTATTTTTTAGACTAGAATTAGTCAGGCTTAAGTTGATCATTTAAAAAAGGTTCTCTTCCGATGTTGGTTTTTTGCATCCTTACACTTTCGTGCCTGTATTTTTATTTTATTGGTTATCGATTTTATGGCGGCCTTTTAGATAAAAAAGTTATTCAACCCGATAATTCAATCGTTCCACCATCGACAGCTCAAAATGATGGCGTGGATTATGTGCCAAGTAAACCGTTAGTTTTATTTGGGCATAATTTTGCTTCAATAGCTGGGGCTGGCCCAGTAATAGGTCCTATCGTTGCTATGCATCACTTTGGATGGGTCGTTACTATTTTATGGATTTTGATAGGCAATGTTTTCATTGGTGCTGTGCATGATTACGTAACTTTGATGGTATCCGTTCGCAACCGTGGAAGCTCTATCGCCGATATTGCAGAAGGTTCTATGGGGCCTCATGCCAAAGCTGTTTTTTCGGCATTTTTGTTATTGGCCATGCTTTTAGTGATTGCTGTTTTTGGAGTTGTCGCTGCCAAGACCTTAATTGCTCAACCGCAGACGGTCTTTCCTACATTTGCTATCATTCCAATTTCAATAATTATGGGATGGGCGATTTATAAAAAATCGGTTAATTTAACAGCAGTCACTTTAGTTGGAGTTGGAGGTTTACTGCTAAGCATTTATGTAGGGTTTAAATTTCCGATTGAATTACCTCCTGAAATGTTGGGGTTTACCTCGTTTAAAATTTGGTTTGTCATTTTACTGGCTTATGCTGCAATCGCTTCGGTAACCCCAGTGCAAGTGCTATTACAACCGCGCGATTATCTTTCAACTTATGTTTTGTTTGGTTCAATGTCATTAGGAATCGTTGGGTTACTTTGGGTTCGTCCTGAATTACATGCTCCCGCGTTTTTGGGCGGCTATTCAGACGAGCAAGGCCCCCTTTGGCCAATGTTATTTGTTTTAGTCGCTTGTGGTGCTGTTTCAGGTTTTCATTCTTTAGTTGCTGGGGGGACTACTTCTAAACAATTGGCTAAAGAAAGCGAAGGTCGTTTTATTAGTTATGGAGGAATGTTGACTGAAGGAGTTATTGCCGTTGTAACGGTTTTATTAGTTGGAGGGGGGTTGTATTGGGTTGCACCAGTTGGTGGAAATATTGATATGCAAACTCTTGGTTTTCGCGAAACTCTTAAAAGTGGAGGATGGATTCTTGCTTTTGGAAACGGATATGGAAACGTTGTGAGTCAGATGTTGCCCATGCTGGGGTTTTCCGTATCGTCAATGATTGCTGTGCTTGCTTTGAACACATTTGTTTTAACAACTTTAGACTCGGCTGTTCGTATTACCCGGTTTATAACGCAAGAGTCTGTAGGCAAAAAAATTCCATTTTTATACGATAAATACTTGGCTACCGGCATCGTTGTTTTTTTAGCTTATTTGATAGGGGCAACAGACGGATGGCAAAAAATATGGCCGATTTTTGGAGCCACGAATCAGTTAATTGCCGCAGTAGCTTTGTTTGTCATCTCCTCATACTTAATAGGGATTAAAAAACCTTCCGCTTATACTCTATATCCAGCAATATTTATGATTGTAACTACTATTGGCGCTTTGTCCTGGCAAGCGTTTAAATTTCTTTCTTACCCAGAGCCAAATTATTTGCTTGGAATTGCAGCTTTAATCCTTATTGGATTGGCAATATTCGTTGGGTTGGAAGGTTATAAATCTATTCGAACCACCCGAATTGGTAATTTGCAAACACGCGGAAGCTAATTTTATTGCAAAATTCTTATTGAAATTTATTTTCTCCCTCTATTTTAAAAGTTTGGCGTAATCCACAAATAGTAAGTGATAAAAATACTAAGAAAAGGAATCCAGCTTTTACAAACATTCCAAATGAATTTGGAGAATTGTTTACCCAAACATTCATCCACCAAATGTTATAGCGGAAATAGCTGGGATTTATACTGTCTAACCTCCATAGCGAATTGAGGCTGGCCCATGGCGGGTTAGAATAAATTTCTGAATATCTTGGACTATTGCGATAAAAAATCATTTTCATCATCCATAGATGCCCTGCAATTGGAGAGAATTCTGGAATAAAATGTAGTTGAAGCGAATCGTCTCGGATTGGCCACTCGCTTGTAAAAAATTTTCCCTTAAATACTTCGACATTACTAGCGGTTAAAATATAGTTATTACTTTTAATTGCAATGCCGGGTATCTGAACCCCAAGGGAAATTATAAGGAGCGCTGCCGTAAATGAAGCTTGTTTCCAATATCCAAAAATAGAGTCTCTTGTTTTTGAGATTAACTTGTCAAAGAAAGGACCTGCAAGAATAAGGAAAAAGGGAGGCATACATGACCAATATCGAAGTCCCCAGCTCCAATCCCCATGCCAACCATACCAGGTGCTATAGATTGCAAGCGAACCGCCTAGAATGCCTGCGCATAATAAAGCCTCTGGCTTGTTTTTTTTGTAACTATCATTCCAGCCAATAAAAGCTAGAAGACACGATGGATTATAAAAGAAAAACCCCTTTCCTGAGCTCAGTAGCTGAGCGTATAACCCGGCCAAAAATGGGACATTGAAACCAAAGACAGTGTCTCTCATATCGTAGGTTCCATAGTCTGTGTAGCCAAAAGAAAACCATTTTCCATATCGGATGTTGTTGTAATACAGAACGCAGATAATCATTAAGGCAAAAGGGATAACACAGCAAAAAAATGGAAAGATAGATTCTTTGGAGAAGAATGGTTTTCTGTTTTCTTTTTGAAATGGTAGTAACCCCAGGAGATGCAGAAAGTAAATGCCAAAAATGGGAACAGTATAAGTCGCTACTATTTTGTTTAGAATGGCAAAGCCAATGACAGCTCCCGCTATTGCAAGCCATAAATAGTTTTTGGATTCTCGATAAGATAGAAAGGAGTAAAGAGCAAGCAACCAAGATGCCGCTAAAGTGGGATCAGAGAATAGAGTTTGCGAATACGGCCAAATCATGGTTGTTGTTCCTAGAATCAAGGTTAGAACAAATGCAGTATCGATTCTTCTTCCCAGCTTGAGACAAATTAGAAAAAATAAAGAGTTAATCGAAGCGGTGATTGCGGCAGGTAAAGTGAATACAACGAACATGGCGTTGGTAAACGTTTCCCAATCGCTACTTTCTTTAGCGACTAAGAAGGCCTCAGTTATGGGAATAGCGAGTAGCGATTGACCCAATCCATATTTGCTAAAACCAGAAGCAAAAAAACCGTAAGAACTATACTCATGATTGTGATTTAAGTTTGGAGGAAGCCAGGAAAAACCGTATCGAGCGACCCTATCGGCAACGCCTAATAAAATGGCTTCATCGCCTTCGGGTAAAGCCGATGGGGCTGTAAACAGGTAGAGGCAAAAAAAAGCAATCCAAATAATCGAAGCCAAAAGAGGAGTTCGAAATTTTTTTGGTATGGATATCATGAAGGCTAATAATGTTAAAAGTTGGTAATGTGGGAACGGAGAGCGAATAGGAAAGGTAAATTTTACAAACGATTTTTCAGATTTAATCAGGATTGTGATTCACAATTGCGTAAGGCCGCGGCTCTTGATTGTCTAAATTATTCTTTTTTGCCGCTTCCTTAAGTTCATTTTGTTGAAAATCATCTTTAAAAATATAAGCGATTTTTCCTAATACTTCGTTTGGTACAGCCATTCCTGCGATGACCTCTAAAGGTGTAGAAAAAGAATATTTATCCATTAGCTGGTTAGCTCTTGCTTTAAATTCGCTCTGAGTCACTCTTTTTTCTGATTCTGTTGCAAACAAAAGAGTCGATACTTTATCTGGATCTTCAAAGAGGTAAATTTGTTTGAAAATCTGCGAAAAAGTTTTTAAGTCATGAGGTTTAAAAGCGTTACTTTGTCCATATAAATTAGAAGCTACGACGCCGCCTGGAGATAGAACGGATCTAATCTCGTCATAAAACTGAAGCGTCTTTAGATGAAATGGAACAGATCCGCTTTTAAATGCATCTAGAACAATGAAATCGTATTTCACTTTTCCAATTTGATTCTGAATAAAAAGCCGTCCGTCGGCCTCGTGAATTTTTATACGTTCTGTTTCTTTCAAATAAAAATACTTTTTAGCCGCTTTAATTACTCCTTTATCAATATCCACTGCGTCGATTTTAACATCGGGGAAATAATGAGAAAAGTAATGAGGAACTAGCCCGCCGCCTACCCCCAAAACGAGAATTCTTTTTGGAGAAGGATTCAAAAATAATCCCGCTAGTAATAATTGGGAATAAATCATTCGTGGGGCAATAAGATCTTTTATAGAAATCCTACTTTGCAAAAAATAATCGGAAGGGCTTTTAAACCATAATTCTCGGATATCGTCGTATTCGATAACGACAATAAAGTTGTATGGTGTTTTGTCGGTATAAATGATTTTGTTTTTTGAGCTCATCCGGTCAATTCGTCAAAATTTTGTTAACGCTATTAAAACCTAATTCTTCTGCTGGGAAAAGGATAAAATATTGATTTTGATAGTATTATTTTTTCTGGTTGTTTGTGAGATGGCCAAAATTATTTTAAACATTAGCAATATATGCTAAATTGAACCACGCCAATTTAGAATTTATTCTTGTTTTTTTAGTTCTCCATTCAAAATTTGTAGCAAAATAAAAGCCAACCTGAAGTTTTAAATCCATTAGTTTTAATTAGCTAGTCGTTTAAATAGTCAGAATAATCGAGGCTATTATTCATAAATAAAAGCGGGCTGTTTATCTTCAGGTGAATAAGGTTTTGGAAGCAAGTAAATTGAATTTAGAAAATAAACCGCTAATTGCTGTGACTATGGGCGATCCTGCTGGGGTTGGTCCAGAAATAATCCTAAAAGCGTTTCAAACAGGGATTGTGGAAGGTTTGTGCCGAGTATTAGTCGTTGGGGACGCTAATCTTTTAAGTTCTATCGCTTCCCAGTTATCTTTAAATAGTCCTCTCAATTCTATTTCCCAAATAGAGGAAGCTAAGTTTGAACAAGGAGCATTAGATGTTTTAGATTTGAAAAACGTGTCTAATGATTTAGAAAAAGGGAAAGCCAGTCATGAGGGTGGAAAAGCCAGTTTAGAATATATCCGGGTGGCCACAAAATTAGTAATGGATGGAAAAGCCCATGCGGTGGCAACGGGACCTATCAATAAAAAAGGTATCCGCCTAGCGGGTTATTTGTATCCTGGACATACAGAATTTTTAGCAGAATTGACTGGGTCTAAGGATTTTGCTCTTATGATGGTTGGAGAAAAACTTCGTGTTGTTTTAGCCACGCTTCATGTCTCACTTCAAGAAGTTTCCGGATTACTTAATAAATCTTTAGTAGAAAAGACTATTAGGTTAACTCACGACTGGCTTGTTCGACATATTAAGTCTAATCCTAAAATTGCGGTAACGGGATTGAATCCTCATTGCGGTGATTCTGAGATTTTTGGCCAAGAAGAAAGTTTAGTAATCGACCCTGTCATCGAATACATGCGGAACGAGGGAATAGATGTGGAAGGTCCGTTTCC